>CAZQJF010000259.1:0-5305 GCA_964593735.1 uncultured Streptomycetaceae bacterium
CCAGTACACGCGTTACTTCACCGCCGGGCTCGCGTTGTTCCAGAGCATGGGCATCGCGATTGCGCTCGAGTCCCAGCGCGGACTCGTTATCGAGCCCGGCCTGATGTTCCGGTTCGCCACCGTGATCACCCTCACGACCGGTACTATGTTCCTGATGTGGCTCGGCGAGCAGATCACCGAGCGTGGCATCGGCAACGGGATATCGATCATCATCTTCGCCGGCATCGCCGCGGGGCTGCCGCAGGCGGTCGCCGGCACGCTCGAACTGGTGCGCACCGGCGCGTTCTCGATATTGATCGCGCTGTTTATCTTCGGCCTCGTGCTGGGCGTCACCGCTTTCGTGTGCTTCGTCGAGCGCGGGCAGCGCAGGATCCTCGTGAACTATGCCAAGCGCCAGGTCGGGCGCAAGATCTACGGCGGCCAGACCTCGCACCTGCCCCTCAAGCTCAACATGTCGGGCGTCATCCCGCCGATCTTCGCGTCGAGCATCATACTGTTCCCGGCGACTCTCGTCGGCTGGTTCGGCGCCAGCGAAGGCCTTACCTGGCTGAAGGACATCGCGGGTACGCTCTCTCCCGGCCAGCCGATCTACGTGATGCTTTATGCATCGGCCATCATCTTCTTCTGCTTCTTCTACACGGCGCTGGTATTCAATCCGAAGGAGACGGCCGACAACCTGAAAAAGAGCGGCGCGTTCGTCCCCGGCATACGGCCGGGCGAGCAGACCGCGCGCTACATCGAACGCATCATGATGAGACTCACCCTCACCGGGTCGATCTACGTGACGCTGGTGTGCCTGCTGCCGGAATTCCTGATCGTATGGAAGAACGTGCCTTTCTATTTCGGGGGCACCTCGCTCCTCATCATCGTCGTGGTAACGATGGATTTCATGTCGCAGGTGCAGGCTTACGCGATGTCGCACCAATACGAGAGCCTGCTGAAGAAAGCCAACTTCAAGGGGGGTATGTTCCCGACGCGGTAACGACGGGAGCAAGAGACGAAGTCGCGCGATGGCGAAGGAAGAGACGATACAGATGCAGGGCGAAATCGTGGAAACCCTGCCGAATGCGACTTTCCGGGTGAAGCTCGAAAACGGCCACGTGGTGCTTGGTCACATCTCGGGCAAGATGCGCATGCATTACATTCGCATCCTGCCGGGCGACAAGGTGACGGTGGAGCTTACGCCCTACGATCTTTCGCGCGGCCGCATCGTGTTCCGAGCGAAGTAGGCAGTTTGCAATGGACAGTTTGCAGTTGACAGTAACGACCCGCATGGTGGCGCCGGACCTTGGGCGCCGGATGCTGCGAGCCGCCAACTGCCAACCAGGGAGTTTGAAATGAAAGTACTGGCATCGGTCAAGAAAATCTGCCGCCACTGCAAGATCATCCGCCGCAAGCGCGTCGTGCGCGTGATCTGCCAGAATCCGCGGCACAAACAGCGGCAGGGCTGAACGCGTGCCGTTGCGGGTATTGGGGCGGTTTTAGCTTGAAAATTAGACGCTTAGGCGCTACAATCGAAAGCTTTTCTTTGCGGGGATAAGGCATGGCCCGAATTGGCGGAGTGAACATACCGAATCACCAGCACACCGAGCTGGCGTTGACGGCTATCTTCGGCATTGGACGTTCCCGCTCGCGCGCGATTTGCGAAGCGGCGGGCGTCAATCGCGTCACCAAGATCAAGGATTTGTCCGACACGGACATGGACCGGTTGCGCGAGCAGGTCGCCAAGCTACCGGTCGAAGGCGATCTGCGGCGCGAGATCTCGATGAACATCAAGCGGCTGATCGATCTTGGCACGTGGCGCGGCAAGCGCCATCGCGTCGGCTTGCCGGTACGGGGGCAGCGCACGCGCACCAACGCGCGCACCCGCAAGGGCCCGCGCAAGTCGGCAATCAAGGTCATGAAGCCCGTTACCGTTTAGGGACAGTTCGATATGGCAAAAGCCAGCACCCGGGTGCGCAAGAAGGTAAAGAAGAATGTGGCCGAAGGCATCGCCCACGTCCACGCATCCTTCAACAACACCATCGTTACGATTACCGATCGCCAGGGCAACACGCTGGCGTGGGCCACCTGCGGCAGCAACGGCTTCAAGGGCTCGCGGAAATCGACGCCGTTTGCCGCGCAGGTTGCCGCCGACCGCGCGGGCAGGCTCGCCCAGGAATGCGGCGTCAAGAATCTCGAGGTCAGGATCAAGGGTCCGGGCCCGGGCCGCGAATCGGCGGTGAGGGCGTTGAATGCCGTGGGCTTCAAGATCGCTTCCATCTCCGATGTGACACCGGTTCCGCACAACGGCTGCCGCCCGCCGAAGCGGCGTCGCGTTTAGCGGAGATGATGAAGGGCTTCAGGAGATAGAGGATACGAGGGGGATATTCCCCTCGTGCTCCCTACAGGTGATGAAGAGCTTCAGGAGTTAAAGGATACGAGGGGATGGACCCCTCGCTATCGCTCTCCCCTGGTGCTCCCTGCAAATGACGAATGGGTTTAGGAGTTAAACGTGGCAAGAAATCTGGATGCGAAGTGCCGGCAGTGCCGGCGGGAAGGCGAGAAGCTCTTTCTCAAGGGCGAGAAGTGCTTCACCGACAAGTGTGCCATCGAGCGGCGCAACTATCCGCCCGGCCAGCACGGGCAGAAGAACTCGCGCCTGTCGGGCTACGGTGTGCAGCTGCGCGAAAAGCAGAAAGTGAGGAGAATCTACGGCCTGCTCGAGCGCCAGTTCCGCAATACCTATCACACCGCCGAGCAGAAGAAGGGCATCACCGGGGAGACGCTGCTGCAGCTGCTCGAGAGCAGGCTCGACACGGTGGCCTACCGCATGGGGTTCGGCGCCTCCCGCACAGAGGCGCGCCAGGTCGTGCGCCACAACGGAATTCTCGTGAACGGCAGGCGCGTCAACATGCCTTCGTTCGTCTGCCGGCCGGGTGACCTGGTCGAAGTCGCGGAGAAGGCGAAGAACCAGTTACGCATCAAGGCTGCCGCCGAAGCGGCCGAAAGCCGGGGACATCCCGAGTGGCTGGAGGTGGACGCAAAAGCATTGAAAGGCAAGTTCAAGGCGCGGCCGCAGCGCTCGGAGCTGCCCTCCACCATCAACGAGTCGCTCGTGGTCGAGCTCTACTCGAAGTAATCTCCGGTAAGAAGCCGTTTCCGGGTGTCCCGAACGGCTCCTGACCCAGAGGAAAATGATGGGAACACAGGGGAGGATGAGGTGAGTATCCTCCTCTTGGATCGTTACCGACTGTAAGAGGTATTTCAGCCATGCCAAGCAGTGCTCTCCTGAAGCCGCGCATCATCGACGTTCAGAATATTTCTCCGTACCACGCCAAGCTTACGATGGAGCCGTTCGAGCGGGGCTACGGCCACACACTCGGCAACGCGCTGCGCCGGACGCTTCTTTCATCCCTGCCCGGGTGGGCGGCTACCGAGGTCAAGATCAGCGGGGTGCTGCACGAATACTCGACGCTCGACGGCGTGCAGGAAGACGTCGTGGACATCCTGCTCAACCTCAAGGGCATCGTGCTGAAACTCCACAATCGTGAAGAGGTGTTGTTGAACCTCAAGAAGAACGGCGAGGGCGTCGTGACCGCGGGCGATATCGAGGCCATGCACGACGTGGAGATTGTCAATCCGGACCACGTGATCGCGCACCTCGCTTCCGGCGGCAAGCTCGACATGCAGATCAAGGTGGAGCAAGGCCGCGGCTACATCGCGGCGACCAGCCGCAAGAACGTAGAGGAAGGCACCCGGACCGTCGGCAGCATCCTTCTCGATGCCTCGTTCAGCCCGGTGCGCCGCGTGAGCTATGCGGTCGAAGCGGCGCGCGTGGAGCAGCGCACGGATCTCGACAAGCTCATCGTCGACATCGAGACCAACGGCGCGATCGATCCCGAGGAAGCGGTGCGCTACGCCGCGAGAATCCTCGTCGAGCAGCTTACCGTGTTCGCCGACCTGAAGGGCCTGCCGGCTCAGGTCGAGGAGAAAAAGGCGTCGCAAATCGACCCGGTGCTGCTGCGGCCCGTGGACGACCTGGAGCTGACGGTGCGTTCCGCGAACTGCCTGAAGGCCGAGAACATCTACTACATCGGCGATCTCATCCAGCGCACGGAAACGGAGCTCCTCAAGACGCCGAACCTCGGGCGTAAATCCCTGAACGAGATCAAGGAAGTCCTCGCCTCCCGGGGCCTCACGCTGGGCATGAAACTCGAGAACTGGCCGCCCGCGGGGCTGGAAAAAGTATAGGGAGGAGGAACGAGAGGTGCGGGCCTCTTGGTGGTAGATGCGCGGCAGATGCGCTCGGGCCCTTCCCGCACCCCTCGTGCTCCCCGTCTCACTATTTACCGCTGAACCGGAAAATTAACGATGCGTCACAGACACGGCCTACGCAAGCTCAATCGTACCAGCAGCCACCGCCTGGCGATGTTCCGCAACATGGCTAACTCGCTGTTGAGGCACGAACTGATCAATACCACTCTGCCCAAGGCCAAGGAGCTGCGGCGCGTAGTGGAGCCGATAATCACGCTCGGCAAGAAACCTACGCTCGCCAACCGCCGCCTCGCGTTCGACCGCCTGCGCGATCGCGAGGTAGTGGTAAAGGTGTTCGACGAGCTGGGCCCGCGCTACGCCAACCGCGCCGGCGGCTACCTGCGCATCCTCAAGCGGGGCTTTCGGCACGGAGACAACGCACCGATGGCGCTGGTCGAGTTGATGGACCGGCCGGAGGGAGATGCCGGGGCGGCCAAGGTCGCGACGGAAAAATCGAAGGAGGGGGCCAAAAGAGGGGCGAACAAGGAGGCAGCGAAAGAAGTTGCGTAACGCCTGATTGTTTCGATTTCGAAGCCGGCCAAGCGCCGGCTTTTTTATTGAGGAACGGGGGATGCGGGCCCCTTCCACTTGATGCTTGTGGGGCCTTCCCACATCCCCCGTACCCCCAGTACCCCCAGATTTACCCATGGAAACCAACCGCAGAGGCGCGAAAAAAACAGGCGCAGCGATCGAATCGGCGGTTAGACTAGTTTCATGATTTTTCTCTTTACCGACTTCGGCGCCGCGGACATCTACGTCGGACAGGTGAAAGCGGTGCTGCGGGAGCGCGCTCCGCGCGTTCCTGTCGTGGACCTGCTGCACGATGCGCCGTCGTTCAACGTCAAGGCCGGCGCCCACCTGCTTGCGGCGCTGGCGGCACGGGTGCCGAGGGGCGGCGTCGTGATTTCGGTCGTGGACCCCGGTGTGGGCGGCTCCCGGGAGCCGGTTGCCGTGCTGGCTGACGGCCGCTGGTTCGTCGGTCCCGACAACGGGTTGATCTCGGTGGTCG
>CAZQJF010000260.1:0-1857 GCA_964593735.1 uncultured Streptomycetaceae bacterium
GACTGGTCTGCGGTTGCTCAACGCACCGGCCCCCGCAATGGGGGCTCGTCTCGGACCGGCGTAGATCATAGCGCATCGGGCGCTGTTGCCCCGCAGGATTTGAGACCCGCGCGCTGCCATGACCCGGAAACGAAATCCGAAGTCTCTGATTTTGCGATTGGATGGGCCGGCCCTCCCACGGCCGTGGCAGCGGCACACCGTCGTTGCGCGGGCCCGACGTTTGCTTATCTGCCTTTGATCTTATCCGCGTTTATCTGCGGCTCAATTTGTCCTTCTAGTTACCGCCTGCCGCCGTCACCCGCCACACGACGTTGCCGACGTCGTCCGCCACCAGCAGCGCGCCGCGCTTGTCGATCGCCACGCCCACCGGGCGGCCGTACGCGTCGCCGTCGGCGTTCACGAAGCCGGTCAACACTTCCAGCGGGTGGCCCGACGGCTGGCCGCCGCTGAAGGGCACGAAGACCACGTTGTAGCCGCTGCGCGGCTTGCGGTTCCACGAGCCGTGCTGGCCGATGAACATGCCGCTGCGAAACTGCGGCGGAAGCGCACTGCCTTCGCTCGCCGTCAAGCCCAGGGGGGCGACGTGGCTCCCCAGCGCGTAGTCCGGCTTGATCGCCTTGGCCACGAGATCCGGACGCGGCGGCTTCACGCGCTCGTCCACGTGCTGGCCGTAATAGCTCCACGGCCAGCCGTAAAAAGCCCCGTCCCGCACGGACGTGAGGTAGTCCGGAACGAGATCGCTGCCAAGTTCGTCGCGCTCGTTCACCACGGTCCACAGCGCGCCGGTGCCGGGCTCCCATGCCAAGCCGTTGGGATTGCGCAGTCCGGACGCGAAGATGCGCTTGCTGCCGCTGCTGATATCCACTTCCAGGATGGCGGCACGGCTTTCCTCTTTGTCCAGACCGTTTTCGCCCGCATTGCTGTTCGAGCCGACCGTCACATACAGTCGCGAACCGTCGCGGCTCGCGATGACATTCTTGGTCCAGTGATGGTTGAGCGTGCCTCCGGGCAGATCGACGAGCTTTAGGCCGGGCCCGGTGATCCGCGTTGCGCCGTCGCTATAGGGGAATCGAACCACCGCATCGGTGTTGGCGACGTAGAGGTTGCTGCCGACGAGGGCCATGCCGAAGGGCGAGTTCAACCCCTCCAGGAAGACGGTTTTCGTTTCCGCGATGCCGTCGCCGTCTGTGTCGCGCAGCAGGATGATGCGGTTGGCGCTTGGAACGCCGGCACCGGCATGCTTCATGAACAGTTTTTTGAACCACGCCTTGATGCCTTTGCCCTGGTCCGGCCGTGGCGGCGCATTGGACTCGGCGACGAGCACATCGCCATTCGGAAGAACGTAAAGCCAGCGGGGATGATCGAGGCCGGTCGCCAAAGCGTTCACCGAAAGGCCTGCTGCAGCCACCGGCGTTGCACTGGCGGGCCAGCCCTTTGCCGGGGCGATGAGGAGGGTAGGAATCAGTGTAGGGTTCGGCGGCGGCAGCGTCGGCTGGGGACCGACACCTGCGTCGAACGGTAACTTCGCTATCTCGCCACAGCCGGCGAGACATAGCAGCAAGCAGCCGAGCAAAGTGCGTCTGATGGTTTTGCTCATAGCACGTCTCCATGGGTAAGAACGCAGCCAGACGTGACGATTCCGAGCCGCGTTCCCTCGAGGCGCCACGCAACCAGCTGCGTGCGACTACGCATCTTCGGGCCCGACCTGACTGGCCTGTAGAAGCTGTCGATTTGACTCTGCGGCTTCTCGAAAAGTTGCCGGAAAACCGGAAAGGGAAGAGGCCCGCGAGTTGGGGATGACTGCCCGGATACACACGGTCCCGGTAAGGATGAAGGATGAACGTGGAAGGATGACCT
>CAZQJF010000260.1:1957-3094 GCA_964593735.1 uncultured Streptomycetaceae bacterium
AAGGATGAAGGATGAACGTGGAAGGATGACCTCGCAGAGCAATATCTTACTTCATCCTTCATCCTTCATCCTTGCACTGCTTCACGCTCTCCAGAAATCGATCGACGATGGCCAGGAATTCCGGCGGGCGTTCTTCGCTCGGATAGTGACCCAGCCCGGGCATCGTCACTATTTCGGCCTGGCGCAGTGTCCGCCGGAGCCGCGCCTGTGTCTCGGCCGGAACGATGGTGCTCGCCCCGCCCAGTATGTAGATGATCGGCGCCTTGATGTTCTGCACGAAGCGCCAAAGCTCGGTCGGTACGAATCCCTTGTTGATGGCGGGATCGCGCTTCCAGATGACGCGGCCGTCGGCGCGCTGCCTGGAGCCGTGTTGAGCCAGTCCTTGCAGCAGCAACCGGTCCGTACGTGGATAGTCTGTCGCGAGCTTTGCGAGCAACTCGTCCGTGGACGCCCAGCCGCTTTCCTCCTGCGCCATCCGTTTCGCGCGGCCCTCCGAGATTGCGCTCGGGCGCTCGGGGCCGACATCCTCCACGATCACGGCTGAAACGAGGTCAGGGTGCAATGCCGCGTAGACCTGGGCGACGCGGCCTCCCGTCGAATTTCCCCACAGGACCAAGTTGCGCAGCCCCAGGTGCTCGATCAGCCGTTCTATGTCCTGGACGTAGTCTTCCACGAGATACGCCGTCTCGGCGCTCCAGCCGGAATCGCCGTGCCCGCGCATGTCGACGGCGATGACGTGATAGCGTTTGCTGAAGTGCGGCGCGAGATGGTCGAACGTATGGGCCACGCGGGCGATCCCGTGCAACAGCATCAGGGGCTGCTTGCCGCTCGTGCCCCACTCGAGGTAGTGGATGCGCAGGCCATTGACGGTGATAAAGCGATCGGCGGGCTGCTCGTGTGGAACGCCGGCGGATGCAGTGTGTTCGACCATCAGGGCCTCCAGAGTTTTTCGAAGCGTGAGTGCGCATGCTACGATGAATTCCGGACGATTGCGCGCGCACTGTATCCCCCTTGAACCCGGAACCTTGAACCTGGAACGCGGCCGTCACCGCATCACATAGTCGCCCTCAATCGCATGACCACTCCTTCCGCCGCCACCGTCTCCGCCGCCGATCAGGTCGTCAGCACGGACCGCTT
>CAZQJF010000260.1:3194-5294 GCA_964593735.1 uncultured Streptomycetaceae bacterium
ACCGGTTACGGGCCTTCACCGCGGCCGATGATGGACGACCCGTGCAACGTCGATGGCGAGTTCCAGCCCCTGCTGGTGCCTCACGTCCTCAAAGCGCCGGGTCCGCCGCGCTATCCGTACAAGCTGGTGTCGAGCCGCAGCGAGTGGGACGAGCTGGAAACCGTCATACGCTACATCAGGGATCTGCGCAGTGTGGACCGGGTGAGTCTCATCGGCTGGTCCACGGGCGCTCCGCGCGCGGGCGGATTCGCGGCATTGCACCCGGACGAGGTGGACAAGCTCGTGCTCTTCGGCCCGGCGCCGTACTTTCCCGGCGAGTCGCCGCCGGAACAGATGCCCGAACCGGGCGCACCCACGCTGCTGCAGACTCGCGAGTTCCTGCTCCATCGCCGATGGCAGGACGACGTGCGCTGCGACGGGCAATTGGAAGACCCGGAGGTCTGCAGCCAGTACTGGCGGGAGATCATGGCGCTCGACGAGGTCGGCGCCTCGTGGGGGCCGAATGGCGAGGGCGTCATCCGCGCCCCGAACCGCATGAACTTCGGCTGGCGCGCCAATCTCGGCAGGATACAGGCGCCGACGCTGTTCCTGCTCGGCGAGTTCGACAACTACGCAAAACGCCTCGAGGCCTGGAAGGGATTGCGGGTAGAACACAGGATGTTCATCAAGGTGGCCTGCGCTTCGCACTTCATCAGCTTCGAGCGCGGGCGCCACCTGCTCTATCGCGCAACGCAAAGCTGGCTCGCCGGCGGCGCGGTGGACGGCGCGCAACGCGGAGAGTTCTCCGCGGACGTCCAGGGCCGGTTGACGCCGGCGGCCGCCTGAGGGCCGCCCGATTCAGCCACGGAAACACACGGAAATGCACGAAGGAGTTAGAGCGCGTCTCAAAAACGATGAAAAAACATGGAACCGCAGATGAATGCAGATAAACGCAGAAAGAATAGTAGCCGGCGACTTTCCGCTGCCCCAAGCCGCGTTTATCGCCAGTTGTCCTTTGATTCGCTTTCGCTGTTTAGAACCCATCTCAAAAACGGAAAACCGACAGGATGAACAGGATTTACAGGATAACCCCGCAAGAGACCAACAGACGTTTTCATCCTGTACATCCTGTCAATCCTGTCTGTTCCTGGGCTTGTTTTGCGTTCTCGGCCGGTTTTTGAGATAGCTTCTAGTACCGAGAAGGCTCCAGCACTCTGATATCCGAGAATTGCCAGCACAGACTAGCCGGATAAACGCCGACGAAACTCGTTAACTGATGATGCCCCAAGGAAACACTTATCCGTGTTCATCGGCGTTCATCTGCGGTTTCATTTGTTTGTGAAATAGGTTGTAGAATCGGTACCCCGCTCCCGGCGGACCCCAACGAAACGAACGGAGGTTACATGTCTTCCAAGTTCATGCTTTGCAGCTTCAAGACCTGCCCCTGGGTACAGCGCGCCGCGATCGTGCTGCAGGCGAAGCAGGTACCCTACGACATCACCTACATCGATCGCGACAAACGGCCGGCGTGGTTCCTCGCCGTCTCGCCGCATTCCAAGGTGCCGGTGCTGCAGATCGACGGCAAGGAGGCGCTGTTCGAATCGAACGCCATCGCCGAGTACCTCGAGGAAACCGCTGCGCCCCGGCTGCATCCCGAGGATCCGATCGCGCGGGCGCGCAACCGCGCATGGACCGACTACGTGCCGACCTTCGCGAGCGCCATATCCAATACGATGTATTCCGATTCCGAGGAAGAGTTCGGCAAGCTCGCGGCAAAGTTGAGCGCGCCTTTCGGCAAGCTCGAGGATGCGCTCGCGAAACGGGGCAATGCCGGCCCGTTTTTCAACGGACCGAAATTCTCCCTGGTCGATGCGGCCTACGCGCCGTTCCTGCAGCGCTACACCTTCATGGACAAGCTGCGTCCGCTCGGCGTCATCGAGAAATTCCCGCATCTCACCGCCTGGCGCAATGCGCTGCTGGCCGCACCGGCCGTCAAGGCCTCGACGGTCTCGAACATCGAGGCGGTGTGGCAGGAGAACCTGATCCTGCGCAGCCGCTGGCTTTCGAAGTTCGTCTCTGAAAGCGTGCGCGGCGCGGCGCTGGTCGAATAGCGGCGGACCG
>CAZQJF010000261.1:0-5254 GCA_964593735.1 uncultured Streptomycetaceae bacterium
CCGTGTCGGAAACCTTTACACCGGGTTTTTCTCCCGCGCCGCAGCAATTGCGTAACCATATGAAAAGGGCGTGATATTTGTCACGGGCTCGATTTATGCTTACGTATAGGCAACAACTGTGCCTGTCAAGGAGAAAGTGAATGAACACCATCAAATTGGCGATACCGTTATTCGTCGCACTGGCTTACGGCCCCGCCCCGGCACTGGCCGTGCCAATTCTGGGTGCGGCTTTGAAGAGCTTTGCGGTCCTGGGCGCTGCGGGCGTGACCAATGTGGCCCCGAGCACCATTGGGGGAAATCTGGGTTCCGCCCCAAATGCCTCGGTCGGCGGGGGGTACGTTTTCACATCTGGATCGTTGCAACCAAATACCGGACTGGCGCAGCAGGCTCAGCTTGATCTCGACGCTGCGATTCTTGCTGTGAATGCGGGGACGGCAACCTTCTTAGTTCCCCTCGGAGACCTGATCGCGTACCAGGCTGCCAATGGCGGCACTATCATTCCGGGCACCTATGATGTTGGTGCCGCGACAGAGAATATTCCGGGAGTGGGAACCCTCATTCTCGACGGGAACGGGGACGGCAACACCGCGGTGTGGCGTTTTCGGTTTTCGACCACGCTCATCACCTCGACCACCTCGAACGTTACGGTGCAAAATATTGGTGACGGTGCAAATGTCGGGATATATTGGAGTGTCGGCACCGCCGCGACCCTCGACGGCCCGACGTTCGCAGGAAACGTCCTCGCGCATGACCTCATCAGCAGTGACGGCAATCTGACAATTACTTGCGGCCGACTCTTGTCGGCCGAGACACAAGTGACGTTGATTCAGGACAATATCTCCATCGGCTGCGCGGATACCACCGTGGGTAGCGATGTCGGGAACAGCGGCGGCTTTGACCAAGGCCTAGAAGCTGGGCCGAGTGCCGTCCCAGAACCGGCCACACTTCTGCTTTTCGGCCTCGGGCTGGCGGGGTTGCTTGCCTCCAGAAAAAGGTTGCTTCCCGTCGCTTGACGGCCCGCGATCAAGTCCCAAGCTGCTTCTGGCGCGGCAACCTCTCGAGGGTTGCCGCTTTCTTTTGGACACCCGGAATCCGGCGCACTCAGAGTAACATTCCTGGCCAGCAAGCTGGTCAAACTCGCCGGTATCAAGGTTGAATAGGGAGAAGACGCTGCATGTCCCACCTTCGCGTGATAGGGTGAAACCGATGTGCAATTGCTCAACCTGCCTGGAGAACCCGACGTGAAAATTGCGGTGATACACGATTACGCCGATGCTTTTCGCAAGACGCGTGCTTTTCCCAAGCTCAAGGGTCACGAGGTCGTCGTCCATACCGACGCGTACATCGATCCCGCGCGCGTCGTGGAGCAGGCGGCGGGCTGCGAGGCGCTGGTGCTCACGCAACAGCGCGTGCCGCTGTCGCGCCAGGTGATCGAAAAGCTGCCGCAGTTGAAGTTCATCAGCCAGACCGGCGGCAACGTCTATCACCTCGACGTCCCTGCCTGCACCGAGCATGGCGTCGTTGTTTCCGCCCCCAGTCACGGAGCGGGCGACAGCAAGAACCCCTATTCCACCACCGGCGAGCTGGCCTGGGGGCTGATCCTCTCGTCGCTGCGCCATATTCCGTTCGAGGTGGAGCGCCTCAGGCAGGGCCATTGGCAATCGACCGCCGGCACACGCCTGTACGGCAGGACCCTGGGCGTGTACGCCTTCGGCCATATCGGTGCGGCCGTGGCGCGCGTCGGGAAAGCGTTCGGCATGAACGTGGTGTGCTGGGGCCGCGAGGGCTCGACCGCGCGCGCGAAGGCCGAGGGCTTCGAGGTGGCAGCCACCCGGGAAGCGTTCTTCGAGAACGCTGACGTGGTGAGCCTGCATCTCATCGGCGGCAAGGACACGCGCGGTATCGTGACCGCGGCCGACCTCGCGCGCATGAAGCCCACAGCGCTGCTCGTCAATACCAGCCGCGCGCCCGTCATCGCCGAGGGCGCTCTCGTCGCCGCGCTGGAGAAGGGGCGGCCCGGCTTCGCCGCGATTGACGTCTACGAGACCGAGCCGGTCGTCGGCGCGTCGCACCCGTTGCTGAAGATGAAGAACGTGATCTGCACGCCGCACCTGGGCTACTGCGAGCAGGAGCAGTACGAGAGCATCTACGGGGGCGCGGTCAACCGGCTGCTGGCGTGGGCCGATGGCAAGCCGATCGACGTAATCAACCTGGAAGCCCTGCGTAGCGCTTGATGAGGGCGCGGGCGACCACGAGCAGAAGTTGCAGCGCCAGCCCCGAGAGCACGAACCCGGGCGCTGACTCCCAGCCGCCGAATGCCGGGGGCGCAGGTCCCGGCTCCGCGCGGAAGAAGAACAGGGCGTAGGCCGCGACACCATAGCCGATGAGCGCCGTGCGCACGGCTCCGTATACATGGTGCCTTTCCGTTTCATGCGCTTCCAGACAACCCTCCCGGGACATGCGCGCTCGCGGTTCGAGTATGCCACACGACGCTACGCGCGACGCCGCCCGGCAGTGTCGCATTGACTTGCGCTTTGCGGCGATTTATACATGAACGTGGAGGATAGAGCGAGATGACGCAGCGCGCCGAATTCGATTTCATCGTGGTGGGCGCGGGCAGCGCGGGCTGCGTGCTCGCGAACCGGTTGAGCGCATCGGGGCGCCACAGCGTGCTGCTGCTCGAGGCCGGCGGGGAGGACGACGACCGGTGGATCCATATTCCGCTCGGGTACGGAAAGCACTTCTCGAATCCGAAGGTGAACTGGCTCTACAAGAGCGAGGCGGACGAAAAGACGGGCAGCCGGAGCATCGCGCAGCCGCGCGGCAAGGTGCTCGGCGGCACGAGCTCGATCAACGGGCTCGTATACGTTCGCGGCCAGCACGAGGACTACGACGACTGGCGCGATCTCGGCAACGCCGGCTGGGGTTACGGCGACGTGCTGCCGTACTTCCGCAAAGCAGAGGACAACCAGCGCTGGGCGAACGAGTACCACGGTGTCGGCGGGCCGCTTTGCGTGTCCGATCCGTCCGAACCCCATCCGCTGTGCGAAGCATTCTTCGATGCCGCCGAAGCGTGCGGCTATCCGCGCAATCCCGACTTCAACGGCGCCACGCAGGCGGGCTTCGGCTACAACCAGGTGACGCAGCGGCGGGGCCGCCGGTGCAGCACGGCGGTGGGCTACCTGCGGCCCGCGCGCTCCCGCGCCAATCTGTCCGTCGCGACGGACGCCCACGCAACGCGCATCGTGCTTTCAGGAAAGCGCGCGGCCGGCATCGAATACCTGCGCGGCGGCACGCCGCAGTCCGCGCACGCGCGGGGCGAAGTCATACTCGCCGCCGGCGCGTTCAATTCGCCGCAGCTCATGCAGCTTTCGGGGCTCGGTCCCGCGGCTCACCTGCAGGCGCTGGGAATTCCCTTGGTTGCCGACATGCCGGGCGTGGGGGCGAACCTGCAGGACCATTACAACGGGCGCCTTGTCTTCGAGTGTGCTAGAGCGTTCACGTTGAACGACGTCGTCGGCAGTCCCCTGAGGAAGCTGCGCGAGGGACTGCGCTACTACCTCACGCGCAAGGGTTTCCTGACCATGGCCGCGTCGACCGCGACCGGGTTCGTGGCGACGGAGCCCGGCGCCTCCAGGCCCGACGTGCAGATCGGGCTGGTGCTCTACAGCACCGACAAGTTCGGCGACACGCTGCATCGCTTCTCCGGCTTCACCCTGCTGGTCAGGCTGCTCAAGCCCGAAAGCCGCGGGACGGTGCTCGTGAAGAGCGCCGATCCGCTCGAGGCCCCGGCGATCAGGCCCAACTATCTGTCTGCGCCCAGGGACGGCGAGATACTGGTCGCGGGGATGAAAATCGCGCGCCGCCTCGTCGATGCAGGCCCGATGCGCCGCTACGTGGCGCGCGCGCACGAGCCGGCGCAGCCGTTCGCGAACGACGACGAATGGCTGCAATACCTGCGCGCGCGCGGCGGCATCAGCTTTCATCCCGTCGGCACGTGCCGCATGGGACCCGACGCGGACGCGGTGGTCGACGAACGCCTGCGCGTTCGCGGCGTCGAGCGCCTGCGCGTCGTCGACGCCTCCATCATGCCTACGCTCGTGTCCGGCAACACGAACGCGCCCACGATCATGATCGGGGAGAAAGGCGCCGACATGATCCTGGAGGACGCCTGAACCAGGGACTGTCCCAGTTTTCCTCAAGATGCGATACTCCGGGTCGCTGCATCTGATGCTCCACCACCCCGCCTTTAACCCAGGAAAGAATCCGCCGATGACGACCCGTCCGCTGCCCCTGAATGGTTTCAAAGTGCTCGACCTGACCGCGCACCGCGCCGGACCGACGGCGGTGCGCCAGCTCGCCGACTGGGGCGCCGACGTAATCAAGATCGAGGCGCCGGGAGGCCCGGAGGTCGACGCGACCGGCAGCCGGCGCAGCGGGCCGGACTTTCAGAACCTGCACCGGAACAAGCGCAGCCTGACACTCAACCTGAAGACGCCCGAAGGTCTGAAGATCTTCTTCGAGATGGTGAAGACCGCCGATGTGGTGGTCGAAAACTACCGGTCCACCGTCAAGCACCGGCTCGGGGTCGATTACGAGGCGGTGAAGAAGATCAACCCGCGCATCGTCTACGGCAGCATTTCCGGCTTCGGGCAGGACGGTCCGTACGAGGGCCGGCCCGGCGTCGACCAGATCGCCCAGGGCATGGGCGGGCTGATGTCGATCACCGGCCATCCGGGCGGCGGGCCGATCCGCGTCGGCATCGCGATCAACGACACCTCGGCCGGCCTGCTGCTCGCCAATGGGATCGTCCTCGCCCTGCTCGACCGCGAGCGCACCGGCGAGGGCCAGTGGGTATCGACCTCGCTGATCGAGGCGCAGATCTACATGCTCGACTTCCAGGCGGCGCGCTACCTGATCAAGGGAGAGGTCGCCGGGCAGGAGGGCAACAACCACCCGACCGGGACCGGCACCGGCATGTTCCAGACCGCCGACGGCTACATCAACATCGCCGCCGCGGGCGACTTCGTATGGAAGCGCTTCTGCGAGGCGGCGGGCATGACCGATCTGCTCACCGATCCCGACTATGCCACTCCGGCGGCGCGCTCGAAGAACCGGAAGGCGTTGAACGCGCTCGTGGTCGAGAAGGTGCGCCGTCACCCGACCGACCATTGGATCAAGCTGTGTGACAAGGCCGGGGTGCCGTGCGGCCCGATCAACACGATCGACAAGGTGTTCGCCGATCCGCAGGTGC
>CAZQJF010000262.1:0-5253 GCA_964593735.1 uncultured Streptomycetaceae bacterium
CTGCGGGCGGTTTTGCGTAAGGAGTGTGTCGGGACAAAGTCCGACACCCTCCTAGGGCGTGCCGCCACAGCGCGGCAACGCCTTTCCCGTACGCAGCGCGTTGAATCCCACTTCGAGGTGCCCGTATGTGGGGTATCGCACATACAGCCTGCTCCGGAAGGCGCATTCTGACACCTCCTGCCTGGTCTGGCGGAGGAAAGCCGAGTGAAGCCTGCTATCCTCTTTTCTGTCCCAATGACCACGTCCACCGGCGATTGCTGGAGATGGCGCTCCGTCGACGGGACAACGGATTCAACACAATCGTTTACCAGTTACTACGACTGCCTGGAGAACGCACAAGCGAACGGGTATTACGTCGAAGCCACGCCTAAGTACGCTGATACCGCCCCTACGATGCGGCCATCCTAGCAGCGTCTCGCGGGCGCGCTCCTGCATCAAGCCTAAAACGATCCGGGAGCGTGGCGAGTGGTGCCCCGGGCAGGGCCCGCTGTATTCCCCGTAGTATTCCCACTGCCACGTTCTACCGCCCGCCCGGCGGACGCGCCTTCACCCTTCTGCGTGCTCCCGGGATCGTCCGCAGCGCCGCCGCTTGCTGCCGCTTCCTGCGTTTTCTCGTCACACCGGCCCTGGCCGGCAACCGGGAAAGCGCACGCGGGCGCCTTCGCCTTGCGCTGCAGGTACTCGAACATCGAGATGTCCAGGCGCCTTGCCGAGGCCGCATCTGCCACGTCTTCAGACGATGGACTGATTCCCTCCAGATAGAATCTTTTCAAATCCGACGGGTTAAGTATTTGCAGGGTTTCCGGCGGTACCAGCATCACCGCCTCGTACAAAGAAGCGGGGAAGTCCAGCTCCTCGATGTAGTCTCTCAGTATCTTCTGCAGGTGGCGGAACCGGGCCCGCCGGTCGGAAGTATCCTGGGTAAACGGAAAATAGGGACGATGAATCCCGAGCCGCCCTGCGACAATACGCCGTTCTCCGCCCATGAAAGCGAAGACGCAGGCACTCAGGCATTCGTCGTTCCTGCCGATGAGGGTGAAAACGCCCAGCGTGCGCAGCAGCCGCCCGAGTTCCATCGCGGCATCGATATCTCCTCCCTTGCTGGCCAGCCACACCGAGTTGCCCGCCAGTTTCTGCTTGCCGCTCTTGAGCAGGCTTGCCATCACTCCTGCGCTGTCGACGTCTTCGCGCGTTATCCGGCCGGAGAGAAAAACGCGCACCTCCTCCGCAGGCTTTGCCGCACCGCCTGCAGAGACCCGCACGTAGGCGATGTCCGACGGATTGCCGTAGTTCCTGATGGGTGACCAGCGTTGCTGGCCGTTTATCTCCTCCAGGCTGCGGAAAAGCAGTTCAGCGTGCAGGTCGAAACCCTGCAGGGCGAGCACGAGCAGAAGGACGGCGGCAGCCGCAGCCCGGTGCCCGCGCATGAGATGCACGTTGAACAATTACCCTCCCTTTGCCGACCATGACGCAGTGTGCTCATGTCTCCGGCCATGGGCAGGGACAAGCACGATGTTTGAGGACATGCTGCGCGCAATGGGCCGTTACCGCAATCACGGCACTAGGTCCGTACGGTACCGCACGTACAAAACAACAATATTGAACAGCGGTCCCGGACAGGGAGGAGTCCGGTTTCACCAGCCGCCCGATGGGTCCGGCGGCTCTTAAGCGTTCATATTCAAAGCGGTAGCAGTTGGCGACGATGTCGCCATGGGCGCTGCTGAAGGCAATTGCGGCGGAAATACTGAACCTCGGATCCGTTCCCGCTGAAACCGCTGTTGCCAGGCCAGCGCACGGTTTTCACGATTACGTTCGGTCCGGATGAGGGTTTCCTGCCCTCCTCGGGCGCTCGATTTCAGGTCGCCGACCGAACTCAGGTAGATTCAGAATCTACCAGCTGCACCAATACGGCAGCGCCCGGTGACTAAGCTCCGCGCGCCGCAGGAAACTTCCATACGAGGCGGTAACACTCGCAAGCGGCCGCTTCGAGACCCTTTCCGTCGAGAATGGTGATTTCGCCCCGGCTGTAGCTGATCAGTCTGCGCCGCTGCAAAGCGCCGGCGGCCTTGGTAACGGCAACCCGCAGCACGCCCAGCATGTTGCCAAGAAGCTCCTGCGTAAGACGAAAGTCATTCGTTCTCATGCGATCGCGCGTCATCAGGAGCCAGCGGGCGAGGCGGGGTTCGACGGCGTGGAAGCGGTTGCACGCGGCGGTTTGTGTGATTTGAACGATCCGATCGTGGATATACCGGTTCACCTCTTCACGCAAGGGTTCGTGCTTGCCATATTCACTGCGGAAGCGCGCGGCCGTCATGCGCAAAGCCGTTCCGGATCCCTGGACCAGGGCGCGCCCCTGCGAATCATTTATTCCGAGCACCACCGGAATACCGAGCATGCCTTCACGGCCAACCAGGCCGATTTCCAGTGCCATATGTCCGTCGACCAGCGTGAGCAAGGACACCAGGGAGTCGCAGGGAAAATAGACGTGTCTGATCGGCTTCCCCGGCTGGTAGAGGATCTCGCCGAAACTCAGCGCGACCGGCTCGAGGTCACTCAGCATACGTTGATATTCCCTGCGCGGCAGGGCCGCGAGCAGGCTGTTTGCAATCGGAACTCGGTTCACGCGCTCGTGCTCCACGGGTAATTTCAACAGACGAACTGCGAGCAAGGTTACAGCGGAGAAACGACGCCGTCTGTGCGGCTGCCCACAGAGCATCGTGGGGCTGGGATGGGAAGGGTGCAGATCGTGCACCGTGTGCGGTGCCGCACAGAAAACGAAATCTACGAGGCGGACAATCGGATCACGGCAGAGACGGTGGCCGTTTCGAAAGGAAAGTGACATGAAGGCAATTGTGTTGTCGGCAGTGTTGTTGACGTTGGCATCGGCTCAGGGCATGTCAGCCGAAGTGACTTACCGGAAAGATATCAGGCCGTTGTGGGAGCAGAAATGCTCTGTTTGTCATAATGCGAGTGCCCCCTATCTTGGCGACTTCGAGGAGAACAAAAAGAAATTCGAGGCCCTGCTCAAGGGACCGAGAATGGACACCTATGCCGATCTGGTGTTTTTCGTCGGCTGGCCTGACTCCGGCGCCCTCATGCGGAGGCTGGATGACGGGAAAAGCGCGGGTGATGGCAAACCGGGCAACATGTACCAAAACCTTGGCGTCACGGAGGAAGAGCGCCAGAAAAACCTGAATCTCTTCAAGCAATGGGTGGGGACGGATGCCTGGAAATTCAACCGCTGGGAAGCGCGAGGCAAAGTACCGGCCATCACCAAGCAGGACATGGACAAGATCAAGGTGAAATACTAGCTTTCCGTCACAGCGCGCCAGAGAGACCGCAACGCCGAGAACCCCTGCCTCCGTAGCTTCGAAGTTTCTCCATGAGCGAGTGCCCTGTCCAGCGAGTTGACACCCGTCCCAGCCCCTCGCGCCAGCGGGGCTTTTGAAGTGCGGTCCCTTGCTATTCATGCGGCCCCCTTCCTCACGCTTCGATGTTCAGGTCAGTCCCACATTTCGTCGTCTTGGTTATTTTGATGACTGCGTCGTTGGGCATCCTGATTGTCGGCTTGGGGCGATCGTCATGGCGAGACTGCTGCCGGCAGGGTGCGCGTGGTGTGGATCGCGCGTCTGTGCGTTGGCTACACTGTAAGATCCCGATGGCCTGTGCTGACGCGGCCCCGGCTGGACGGCAAACCGGGATGACCGCGCTCGTTAGAGTGTCAGCTCGCGGAGATTGGGCGGCGCCGCCAGATGTTTCGAGAAGTGAGGCCGGAAACGTATGTGTCGGGCGGCACCGTCCTTCGTATAAAGCAGTTTGCGCGTTCGGCCGCTGAGCCGCCGCATTCCGGGAGGTCATCGATGGAAGTATTCGGTTTCGACTCGTTTTCGCCCAAGGAAATCGCAGGGCGCGTCAACGACTTCTGCGTAGTCAAGGCGCGGCTGCCGCTGCTCACCATGTGGATGCTCGGCGTCCTTGCCGGCGCCTTCATCGGCCTGGGTGCGCTCTATTACACGCTGGTCGTCAGCGACGCTTCCCTCGGGTTCGCGGCGGCCCGTGTGGCCGGCGGTGTTTGCTTTTCGCTCGGTCTGCTGCTCGTGATCGTCGCCGGCGCAGAGCTTTTCACAGGCAACAACTTCCTCGTCATGGGCTGGGCCGACGGCTGCGTGAGCCTGCGGGAAGTGCTGCGCAATTGGGTCGTGGTGAGCATCGCGAATTTCGCCGGGGCGGCGGGGCTGGCGGTTCTGGTCTACCTCTCCGGGCACTGGGAGACGAACGCAGGTGCGGTGGGCGCAACCTATCTCCAGATCGCCGCGGCCAAGGCGGCGCTTCCGGCCGAGCGCGCGTTTTTCCTCGGCGTCCTGTGCAACATCCTCGTGTGCATGGCGGTATGGATGGCGGTCGCAGGGCGCAGCGTCATGGACAAGTTCATCGCCATCCTGTTCCCTGTCTCGGCCTTCGTGGCCGCGGGCTTCGAGCACTCGATTGCAAACATGTACTTCTTCCCGATGGCGCTGCTGCTGAAGTGGCACGGCCTCGCGTTGCCCCCCGGCGGCGACGCCATCACCGTCGCCGGCATGCTTGGCAACCTGGGCCCGGTCATCGCCGGCAACATCGTCGGCGGCAGCGTCCTCGTGGCTCTGGTCTACTGGGTGATCTACCTGCGCGGCCGGCCGCGCGCTGAAGGAAAGGTCACCGGGCTGGGCGCGGAGCGTCCTGGGGGCACCCCTTGACAGTACGGTTGCCGGGAGCGGTGCGGGCTCGTTTCAGTGCTTCAGGCAGAAGACTCAGTTGGCCGGAGCAGCAGGCCCTACGCCGATCGGCGGCGGCGCGATACTGACGATGCGCGTGAAAAGCCGGTCGAGATCCTTCTCGTCGCGCTCCGCGGCCAGCGGATCGCGGTTCTCTTCGAATGCCGCATCGATCATCACGGCGGGCGCATCGTGTTTTTCATACTGATGCTGTCCACCGTGTTTCCGATCTGGCTGATTTCCCGGGCGACCGAATTCTGGCACTTCCTGGTGACCGGCCTGTTCGTGGGCGTGGCAGGCGGCTCGTTCACCGTCGGCATCGCCTACTGCACGGGCGTACGCAACACCCGCCAGAACGCCGCCAGCGCGCCCATCATCGTCAGCACCCATGCGCCGAGTGCGACCCAGATCATTATGCGCGGAACCCACTGCAGCGGCAGAAAGTCCGCGGCAAGCGAGAGGCGATAGGTCGCGACAGTGTACATGCCGAGTGGAAACACCA
>CAZQJF010000263.1:0-5230 GCA_964593735.1 uncultured Streptomycetaceae bacterium
TGATGAACTGCTTGCGGCCGTTGATCACCCACTTGTCGCCCTTCAGTTCGGCGCGCGTGTGCATCATCGCTTCGGGCACGTCGTAGGGCAGCCAGCGATCGGACGCGCCGCGCGGTTCGGTCAGGCAATGCGCGAGGAGAAACATGGGGTCCTTGACCACCCGCGGGAACCACTTCTCCTGCAGGTGGCGGGGCGCCACGTTGCGCAGCAACACCGATACCTTCCAGATCTGCACCATCTTGTCGGACAGGCCGCAGTCGCCGCGCGAAATTTCCTCCGAGATGACCGCGAACGTCTGCACTTCCGTCCTGGGATCGAGCGGCGTGCCGCCGAATTCCTCGGGTACGCCGAGCGTGCGGATCCCGATCTCGTTGGCCACTTCCAGGATCTTTCTCGGCAGCCGGCCTTCCGGCGACATCTGCCACTCCTGCTTCCAGTTCTGGCGGGTGAACGGGATGACGTGCTCGTTCACGAACTTGCGCGTGACGTCCCGCATCATGCGCGTTTCCTCGGGCAGCCCGCGCTCTACCATTTCGTCCAGCAACATGGGAGGTTCCTCTATATTTGACCGATGACTTGGATGGGCACGCCACGATATGAAAAACGCCCGCGCCCGTCAAGGCGCTCCCCGGGATAAATCAGACCAACTGCCGAGTGATCCACGGCAACAGAATCTCTTCCGCTATTCGCGGGCCCGGCCATTCTGGTGAGCGGCCCATGTGGCCGCCTTGCGGATTGATCCACGCTTCCTTGGCCGAGCCGTGTTCGAGCAGCAGATACGCATCCGCTATCGGTATCTGGGAGTCGCGCGCACCGTTGACCACCAGCGTCGGAGCAGACGGCTGATCGAGCAACCCTGCGTCGAGGAGCGAGAAGCCGGCCGCGCGAACGACCAGATCCTCCAGGCCGTCCGCGCCGTGCATCGCGCATTTCGCCTCGAGGTAGTCGTACAGGTATTCCGGCGTGTCAAGGGAAGGCCCAAGCCAGCCGCGCTCGAAATAATGATGCACGGGACCGCCGTGCACGACTGCTCCGCACAAGCGCTCGCGCTCGGTGACGGCCAGCTTCGCGGCCCAATAGCCGCTCCAGCTTCGTCCCTGCACCACGATACGCCCTGCGTCCACTTCGGGGCGCGTTGCCAGGTAGTCGAGCGCCGCGGAGAAGATCCTGTCGCTGTCCGGCGCGGCGGCGGCAACCGGCGACTCGCCGGTGCCGGGGAGGTCGAGGGCGAAGAGTCCGATGCCCCGGTTGATATACGCATCGGTATGGGCCGCGACGTCTTCCTTGCGCGAGTCGAGTCCTGCGATCCCGAACACGACAGGCGCGGGCTTCGGGTCGGCGGGTAACCGGAGATAACCCACGATCTCCCGTCCCTCGTGCGCAATGCGCACGACTTCCACCGCCGGCTGGAGCAGCGCGGCGTAGCTCCGGAAAGCCGCGAGCGCGCGCTCTTTCGCGTCGCGCCTGGCCGGCGCGTTCTCGGTGGGCCAGCGGGAGAAATGGAAGAGCCGCCAGGCGTTCCAATACGCGTCGCGCGCCGCGGCCCGGTCGGTCCGCGCGAGCGCCTGCGCCCGGTCCCAATGGGACTCCGCCACCGCGCTCCAGGCGCGCGCCCACACATCGCGGTCGAGGCTGCCGATCGATGAGAGCGCGCGGCGCGCGTCATCGGCGGCTATCCCCCCGAGCGGCGGCACGCCGCGCTCGGCGCGCCGCTCAACTTCCAGTTTCAACTGCCCGAGGTTACGTCCGCCCCCGGGGACCAGCGCTCCCGCGCTATTGCCAGAATTGCATGCCACGGAAACTCCCCCAAAAAAAAGGCGGCCGCAGCCGCCTTTTTCCAGTCGGCCGCAGGTCAGTTGGCCGTCAACCCGAGCGATTTCACCAGCTTCTCGTTCTCGACCATCGACTCGCGCACCACCTTGCGGAATTCCTCCGGCCCGAGGATCGCGATTTCCGTGGCCTGGAAAGTCATCGCCTTCCTGACTTCGGGCGTCGCCATGGTCTTCACCACCGCCGCCTGCACCTTGGCGGAAATCGCCTTGGAGGTGCCCTTCGGCACGAAGAAGCCCATCCAGCCGGTATAGTCGAAGCCGGGTATGGTGTCGGAGATCGGCGGAATGCCGGGGAGCAATTGCGTGGCCTTGGGCAGTGTATGGGCAAGCGGGCGCAGCCGTCCGGCTGCGACGTGTCCCATCGCTGCCGGCGCGGGTATGAGCGTCCATTGGGACTCGCCGCCCGCCACCGAGGCACTCGACGGACCGCCGCCCTTGTAGGGCACATGGAGCGATTCTATTTTGGCGGCCTGAACGAAATACGCCCCGGACAGGTGGCTTTGCGAACCGACGCCCGCAGAGGCCATGTTGAACGGCTTTTTTCCGCTCTTGGCATAGGCGATGAGTTCTTTCACCGATTTGACCGGCAGGGCAGGATTGACCACCAGCACGTTGAGCGTCACCGCGAACTGGCCGACGTACTCGTAGTCGTTCACGGGGTGGAAGCGGGCATTCTTCTGGAGCAGCCTGGCGATGGTCGAGGCTGCAGTGGTGGCGGCGACCAGCGTGTAGCCGTCCGGGTTCGCGTCCTTGGCGAGTTCCATGCCGATGATGCCGCCCGCGCCTGCGCGGTTGTCCAACACGATCTGCTGTCCGAGCACGGGGGAAAGATTGGTGGCAACGATGCGGGTCAGGGTATCCACCGCGCTGCCCGGCCCGTTCGGCACCAGCAGGCGTATTGGCCGGCTTGGGTATTCCTTGGGGTTTTCGGCCGCCCCTGCCGGACCCGCGATGCCAATCGCAGCAAGCGCGAAAAAAAGTGTCTGAGTCTTCATGGTTCCTCCAGGTGTTCTTGTGGTTTCGGCGCCCTGCCGAAAACGGGGTCGGCCAGGCCGCCGGCACGCTTGAGCGGTTATTTTCGCGGGTTTGGAATGTGAAATCAACACGGCCGTAAACCCCGGCGGCTTCCGGGCGTTGATTGTCCGCAGGCGGGTTTGAACTACAATGCCGTTCATGAAGCTGAAGCTTGCCATGTCATTGCTCGCGTCCGTGGCGGTCGCAGCGTGCGGATTGCTGCCGTCCACATATGAGGGCGCGAGCGCTCCGCGCGAGGGGACTATCGTGCCGCTCAAATCGGACCGGCCGCTCGTGGGGCTCGCGCTGGGCGGAGGCGGGGCGCGCGGCTTCGCTCACATAGGCGTCATCAAGTCACTGGAAGCCGCCGGCATCGTGCCGGACATCATTACCGGTTCGAGCTCGGGCGCGATCATAGCGGCGCTTTATGCCGCGGGGCACAACGGGCGCGAGCTGGAAAGCATCGCGCTGGAGCTGAACCGCAACGATCTCCTCGATTTCGCGCTGTTCGGCAGCGGCTGGGTGCTCGGCGAGGCGCTGCAGGATTTCGTGAACAAGATGGTGAAAAACCGTCCCATCGAGCAGCTGGGGCGACCGTTCGCGGTAGTCGCCACGGCATCGAAGAGCGGACGCATGGCGATATTCAACCGCGGCAATACCGGTGTCGCGGTACGCGCGTCCGCGAGCGTGCCCAACTTGTTCGTGCCTCCCGTCATCGATGGCGTGGAGTTCGTGGATGGCGGTCTCACCAGCCCGGTGCCGGTGCGGGTTGCGCGGGCGATGGGCGCCGACGTAGTCATCGCGGTGGACGTGTCGTGGTTCGCGCAGGCACGCGGCGGAGACGGCGCAGGCATGGCGCGCCATGGCCGCAGCAGCCGCTACGCGCTGCGCAACGGCGAGCTGGAGTCGGCCGATGTCGTGATCACGCCCCGGACGGCGTACACGCGCATGCTCGATTTCGATCAGAGGGCGGCGAACATCGCTGCCGGAGACGAAGCGGGACGCGAAGCGCTGGCCGAGCTTGGGGCCGCGATTGCGCGCGCCGCAGCGGGCAAGTCCGCCGTGACGGCCCCGCACGCAGCGACGGCAATCAAGTAATCGCCTGTCACGCCCGCAGGCGCAGGACCATTGCTTCAGGGGAAGGACGATGTCAGGCAACTCTTTTAGCGGCACAGCGCGCGCAGGGATCCTGTTTTTCGCGCTGATGTGCGTGCCTTTTGCCGGCGCCCAGGAGACTGCCAAGCCGGGCGTCTACGGGGATGAGGATCGCGATTGGGGCGTCGCCCCGACGAAGCAATTCCGCACGGCCGACTATCACGCGCCGACGCCGCGCGAGATTCCGGGCGGCCGCGTGGTCGGGACGGTCGAACTGAGCCAGATGCTGGAAAAGCAGCCGCGGCCCTGGTTGATCGACGTGCTGGGCGGCAACGTCCATCGCACCGTCAACGGCGCGTTCTGGATGGCCGGCGCGGGGGCGGGCGACATGACACAGGACGAGGAAAAGCGTTTTCTCGCGGCCATCGCCGGCTTTGCCGCCGGAGACAAGAATCGCGCGATGGTATTCCTTTGCGTGGATTCGCAATGCTGGCTTTCATACAACGCGGCCCTGCGCGCGATAGGCGCCGGTTACACCAACGTGATGTGGTACCGCGGCGGCGTCGCCGCCTGGCGCCAGGCGGGATTGACGATGACGTTTACGGATCCGTTTGCTTGGTAGCGCGTCGAGGGGCGGAGCAGGGGCCCCGGTTTCCGGGGATGCGACCCCCGGCGGCGCGCCTGCGGCCGACAGTGTGGTCATGATTCTGCGGAAGGCTGGACGGAGGCCGCGCGTGATGGATGGGGCGTGACTGGTACTGCGTGACTGGTGGGGCGTGACTGGTAAAGCGTGACCGATAGTGCGTGACTGATGAAGCCTTCCCCCTGAAGCCCTGAGAGGGAAGGGACTGATGTGACTGGGTGACTGGGGTCAGAGCAGGCGTTTCGCTGGTTAAGCATCGTTGACGAGAAGCGAATGCGATCGTGTGATCATTTGGTTTGGGTAAGGAATCTACTGATACGCATGTGTCGGGACGGGCTGGGCGTTGAGAGGGATCAAACCAAGGTCGAGTATTACAGCAGAACGCCAACTGTGTGCGTTTGAAAGACGAGACGTTTTAAGGGGCAGTCTGACCCAGAGTCTGACCTTTGACGCGCGGAGACGCGGAGGAAGAGGAGAAAGCAGAACCTCGGATCACGGCTCACGGATCACGGCTCACGCTCTTCCCTTTCGGCGCCGGCGCCGAAGCGACACGGGGCACGTTCGATAGCCCCCAGTTCGCCACCGCCCATTTCCAGAATTCCTGCACAGTGCCATTTGCCAACTCCGGCGGCGGGCATTGGCCGAG
>CAZQJF010000264.1:0-5196 GCA_964593735.1 uncultured Streptomycetaceae bacterium
CCATGCCGTGGCGCTGGGCGTTGGACTTGGTGACGAGCGTCAGGTGCTTGCGCGCGCGCTTGCGCGCGAGCTCGAAGGCGTAGCGGTGGATGCGCTCGACGCCGTTGCGCGTGAAAACCGAGGTCTCGGTGGCGAGTTCCTCGGGCAATCCCCTGTGAACGCGGCCGCCGCTGCCGGAATACTCGCCCTCGGAATTCTCGCGGATGATCACCCAGTCGATGTGCTCGCCGTTGCGCAGCGGACTCGTGATTCCGGGCAGCACGCGCGCCGGGCGCACGTTGGCGTACTGGTCGAAGCCCTGGCAGATCGGCAGCCGCAAGCCCCACAGCGAGATGTGATCGGGCACACCGGGGGCGCCCACGGCGCCGAAGAATATGGCGTCGAACTGCCTCAACCGGTCGAGTCCGCCGTCCGGTATGTAGTGGCCGTGCTTGAGGTAGTAATCGCTGCTCCACGGGAAGTGCTCGACCTGAAGTCGGAAGCCCCGCTCGCGCCCCGCCAGGACGTCCAGCACCTTGAGGCCCGCGGCGATGACTTCGACGCCTATGCCGTCGCCGGGTATCGCTGCAATCTTGTACTCGCGCATCCCGTTTCCAGAAAATTAACCGCCAAGCCTGTCCTGAGCGTAGTTCCCGTTCATCCTTCGACTTCGCCGCTCCGCTCCTACGCTCAGGACGAACGGGAACGAAGTCGAAGGGACGCCAAGGCCGCCAGGAAAAGCAGAACAACGATCGGCGCATGAGGACGGGCGAATTATACGCCGGGGTTTCGTGAGGCACCGGAGCAATCGGCTAGAATTGTCGGGTCGGTTTTCCCGCCATGAAGATCCTCGCCCTCGAGACCTCCACCGAGTACTGCTCGGTCGCGCTGTGGCGCGATGGCGAGGTCGATGCGCGGGAAGCGCTTGCCGGCCAGCGGCATTCCGAGCTGCTGCTCCCGATGCTGGACGAGCTGTTGGGGCGCCACGGCCTGCGCCCGCGCGATCTGGACGGCATTGCGTTCGGCGCGGGGCCAGGGTCGTTCACGGGCCTGCGAATCGCGTGCGGCATTACGCAGGGGATCGCTTTCGGAGCGAATCTTCCGGTGCTCGGCGTGAGCACGCTGCTGGCGCTGGCCGAAGCAGTGCAGGCGGAGCGCACGGTATGCTGCCTGGATGCGCGGATGGGACAGGTCTACCATGCCGCCTATGCGAGGCGCCCTGGGGGGTGGGACCTGGTGCACCATCCCGGCCTGTATGTCCCGGAGGAAGCGCCGCTGGTGACGGGCGCGTCCTGGACGGGCTGCGGCAGCGGTTTCGCGGCGCACCGCGACGTCCTCGCCAGACGCTACGCGGAGCGCCTGTCGGCTATCATGCCGGACGTGTATCCGCATGCGAAATACGTTGCGCGGCTGGCCGTCCCGGAGTTCGAGCGCGGCGGCGCCGGATCGGCCGACCAGGCAGCGCCGGTTTATATACGCGACAAGGTCGCCCTGAGGAGCGACGAGCGATGAGCGCGCGATTGGACACGTTGCCCAGGTACCGGCGCATGACCCCGCACGACCTGGACTCCGTCATCGCGATCGAGGAGGCGATCTACCCGCACCCGTGGACCCGCGGCAATTTCAGCGATTCGCTCACGGCCGGTTACCACTGCTGGATCGTCGAATGCCGGTCGGAAATTGCAGGCTACACCGTGGTGGCGATCGCGGCGGAGGAGGCGCACCTCCTGAATCTCAGCGTTGCCGGTCCGTGGCAGGGCCACGGTCTCGGACGCGATCTGCTCGCATTCGTGCTCAAGCTTGCGCGCGATTATGCGGCGGGCAGGATCCTGCTGGAAGTACGGCCGTCCAACATCGCGGCGCGCGCGCTTTACGCCGCTGCCGGCTTCACCGAAGCAGGGGTGCGCGGGGGTTATTATCCGGCGAAAGACGGGCGGGAAGACGCGGTGGTGTTGCAGCTTGCGCTGCGGTGACATGGCGAAAGGGCGTGACTGATACGGCGTGACTGGTAAAGCGTGACTGATAAAGCGTGACTGGTAAAGCGTGATTGATACGGCGTGACTGATGAAGCGTGTATGGTTTTTGAGTAACGTGGGGCGCGGATGAAAAGCCGGCGCGATCTCGTGCTCGAGGAAATGGGGCTTACACCGGTCTGGCGGCTGCGCCAGACCGTAGAGCAGCCAGAGCAATTGGGTACCGCCGAAGAGCCGGTGGTGACCGAGTCACCCGTCGTGAGTGATCCGTCACGCCTCACCCGTCACGCCCCCTCCGTCACGCCTCACCCGTCACGCCCTACCGGTCACGCCTCACCCGTCACGCCTCATCAGTCACGCCCTATCAGTCACGTCTCACCAGTCACGCCTCACCCTTCCTCCACCGACGATCGCCGCACGACGATCATGTCCATGGCGTGGCCGGAGCTGAAGGCGCGAGTGGCGGGCTGCACGGATTGCCCGCTGCACCAGAAGCGCACCAAGACCGTGTTTGGCGTCGGCGACGAGAACGCGGATTGGCTGTTCGTCGGCGAAGGGCCGGGCGCCGAGGAAGATGCAACGGGCGAGCCGTTCGTCGGGCAGGCGGGCAAGCTGCTCGACAACATGATCGCCGCGCTCGCGCTCCGGCGCGGCGTGAACGCCTACATCTGCAACGTCGTCAAATGCAGGCCACCGGGGAACCGCAACCCGGAGCCGGGCGAAGCCTTGCAGTGCGAGCCGTACTTGCACCGCCAGATAGAGCTGATCAAGCCGAAGCTCATCATCGCATTGGGCAAGGTCGCAGCAGCGAATCTGCTGGCAACCGACGCCAGTGTAGCCAGCATGCGCGCGAAGGTGCACCGCTACCGCGGCACCCCGTTGGTCGTCACCTACCACCCTGCCTACCTATTGCGCTCTCTTCCCGAGAAGGCGAAGGCGTGGGAGGATTTGTGCTTTGCGGCCAGGGTCATGCAGGACTTGCAAAGCGGGGCGGCTGCCCCAACTTGACAGGGGCGTGACTGATACTGCGTGATAGATACTGCGTGATAGATACTGCGTGACTGATACTGCGTGACTGGTAGGGCGTGACTGAGAAAGCGTGGTTCACGAAACCGATTAAGACTTACGCCTCACCAGTCACGATTCATCAGTCACGCACCACCAGTCACGCTTTTTCGGTCACGAATCTTAAAGAGGAAAGCCCATGTTCAAGCGATTTCTGGCGATTGCGATGATTGCGGCGACGACGCTGCTCTACGGATGCGGCTACAACACGCTGCAGCAGCAGGACGAGCAGGTCAAGGGGGCGTGGGCGGAAGTGGTGAACCAGTACCAGCGCCGCGCCGATCTGATTCCCAACCTCGTCGAGACGGTGAAGGGCTTCGCGAGTCAGGAGCAGCAGGTGCTGCTCGGCGTAACCAATGCGCGGGCCAGGGTCGGCTCGATCCAGGCCACGCCGGAACTGGTCAACGATCCGCAGGCATTCGCCAGGTTCCAGCAGGCACAGGGCGAGCTCTCCTCGGCGCTCTCCCGGCTGCTCGTGGTGGCGGAGAACTATCCCCAGCTAAAGTCCGACGCCAATTTCCGCGACCTGCAGGCTCAGCTCGAGGGCACCGAGAACCGCATAACCGTGGCGCGCAACCGCTTCATCAAGGCGGTGCAGGAATACAACGTGACCGTGCGGCAATTTCCGACCAATCTCACGGCGATGATGTTCGGTCACAAGGAGAAGCCCCAGTTCACGGTCGAGGACGAGAAGGCGATCAGCAAGCCGCCCAGGGTCGACTTCGGCAAGCCGGCGGCATCCGCGCCGCCCGCATCACCACCGAACGAGTACACGATTCCCGGGAAGTAGTTTGCCCATGGTGAAGATGGCGCTGCTGCGAGCGCTATTCGCGGCAGCGCTCGTATTTCCACCGCAAGCCGTTGCGGGGGAAATACCGGTGCCGCCGCTCAAGACGCGCGTCACCGATCTCACCAACACGCTCACCCCCGACCAGCGCGCCGCGCTCGAAGCCAAGCTCACGACCTTCGAGACCCGCAAAGGCAGCCAGGTGGCGGTGCTGATGGTCCCCACCACCAGGCCGGAGGAGATCGAGCAGTACTCGATCCGGGTGGTGGAGCAGTGGAAGATCGGCCGCAAGCGCGTGGATGACGGCGCGCTGCTCATCGTCGCAAAAGACGACCGCAAGGTGCGCATTGAAGTGGGCTACGGGCTCGAGGGCGCGCTGCCGGATGCGACAGCCAAACGCATAGTCGACGAGGTGATCGTGCCGCGCTTCCGGGAAGGCGATTTCTACGGCGGCATCACCGCCGGCACGGACCGGATACTCCGCGTTATCGAAGGAGAGGCGCTGCCGCCGCCGGCCGCGAAAAAGCCACAGGCGGGCGGGGGACAGTTTCCCTGGGAAGGCCTGTTCATCGCCGTTATCATCCTGACGATGATGGGCGGGGTGTTGCGTTCGCTCTTCGGCCGGTTCCTCGGCTCGGGAATCGTCGGGCTCGCCGGCGGACTGCTGGGTTACTTCCTTGTCGGTGCGTTCGCCGCGCTGATCGTCGGCGCTATTGCGGGCGCTCTCAGTCTCTTCGGCGGAACCGGCGCACGCAGCCGCAGCGGCTGGGGCGGCGGCTGGGGTTCGGGTGGCGGCTGGAGCTCGGGCGGCGGGTTTGGCGGTGGAGGGGGCGGGTTCGGCGGCGGGGGAGGTGGTTTTGGTGGCGGCGGCGCCTCAGGGAGCTGGTGAGCATATGAATCTGGCCCGTATCGTCAAACACCTGTTGCTGCCCGACTGGGTCGTTCTGCGCGCGTTTCCGCCGGCGTCGCTCACCCGCATCGAGGCCGCGATCCGGGACTCCGAAAAATCACATGGCGGAGAGCTGCGATTCGCGGTGGAGGCTGGACTCGATCCGCTGCCGGTGCTGAAAGGGCTGACCCCGCGCCAGCGCGCCGTCGAGGTGTTCTCGCAACTGCGGGTATGGGACACCGAGCGCAACAGCGGGGTGCTGATCTACCTGCAGCTCATCGACCACGACATCGAAATCGTCGCCGACCGCGGCATCGACGCCAGAGTGCAGCAGGCCGAATGGGACGCGGTCTGCCACCGCATGGAAACGGCGTTCCGCGCGGGCCGGTTCGAACTCGGCGTGCTGGAGGGAATCAGGGAGATCACCGCACTGCTCGCCAGGCACTTTCCCCCGGGCGGCTCGAATCCCGACGAATTGCCGGACCGGCCGGTCGTTCTTTGAA
>CAZQJF010000265.1:0-5153 GCA_964593735.1 uncultured Streptomycetaceae bacterium
GGTCCGTGCTCGCGGTTGTCGCCGTTGTAGACCTCGCTGACGAGCCCCTCGTCCGTGCGCACGCGCGTGACGACGGTCGAGCGCTTGAGCACGGTATAGGTGCTGCCGCCGAAATTCCGCTTGAGCGGAATGTCGATGGGGATGGCTTCGATGCTGTGGATTTTCATTCAGCCGCCCATGAGGTCAAAAGCAAATTTGAGCCATAGATAAACACAGATAAACACAGATAAAACCAAGATCGAAAGCAACACCAGATGGAGAGCAACGCGTACTTGATTACTCGGTTTCCATCCGTGTTTATCTGTGTGTATCTGTGGCTGAATTGTCCTTGCTCTTGAATCTGTCGGCGGCCATCGGCGGTTCCATAATCACTTCACTCGCATTCCAGGCTGGGCGCCGGAATCGGGCGAGAGGAGAAAGATGCCGGGCCCGTCGCCGGAGGCGGCGAGGATCATGCCTTCAGAGACGCCGAATTTCATCTTGCGCGGGGCGAGGTTGGCGACTACCACCGTCAGGCGGCCGTTCAGCGTTTCGGGGTCATAGGCCGACTTGATGCCGGCAAATACCGTTCGCGTTCCGTCACCGAGATCGAGCGTGATCTTCAAGAGTTTGTCAGCGCCTTCAATGTGTTCAGCCGTCACGATCCTGGCGACCCGCAGATCGATCTTCGAGAAGTCGTCGATCGTGATCTGCGCCTGAGCGTCTGTACGTTTCCCCTCTCCCCCCGGGAGAGGGGTTAGGGGTGAGGGAGATTGGGGTGCGGGAGACTTTTCCATGATCGCATTCCAGATGGCTTCCAATACTGAAGGGGTTTGCTGAAGAACGTCGTTGTTCCAGAAACGCAATACCTGGATACCCAGGGAGGAAAGAGCGCTGGTCCTGGCGTCATCCCGCTGAGCGCTTTCTTGATGCTGTCCACCGTCTACCTCGACGGCGAGCTTCAGGTCTTGGCTGAAGAAATCCAAGACGTAACGCTTTCCACTCGCTTCAATCGGATGCTGCCGCCGGAATTTTGCTTGCCCGAGGCGGCGGTCACGCAGCAAAGTCCAGATCAACTGTTCGGCGTCTGTCTGTTCCTGCCGAAGCTTACGGGCGAAGGAAAGCAGGTCGTCGGGCAACGGCACCTTTTTCGAGCCTGTTCCCTCACCCCTGGCGTCTCTCTCCCTCACCCCCGACCCCTCTCCCGGAGGGCGAGGGGAGGCAATCCGTTCCCTTCTCCCTTCGGGAGAAGGGCTAGGGATGAGGGCGGGCGAGGGGAGCGTTACATTTTCCTTGTTTGCTTCGACGAGTGCTGTGATGTGTTTCGCTTCGGCGCGCGTAATAAGGTGGGCAAATGCTCCAATCTGCTCGGGCCAGAAATCCAAGTCCTTCCATTCGAGAGGACGATCGATTCGGAAGAGTTCTTGTGCAGCTTTGCGTGCAGTTGAGGGCAGGATGGGCGCAAGCAGCACAGTCAACCGGAGGAACGCAAACAGCGCCAGAGAACAAACCTCATGGAGGTCTTGTCGCGACGCGCCGTCGTCCTTCTTGGCTAACTCCCATGGCTTGCATCTATCGAAATACTCGTTGACTTTGTCGGCAAGCTCCATGGCATGCCTTATCGCCATGCCGAATTCCCGACGCTCATAACATGACCGAATCGAATTTGTGTGCAGGAGGAAGTCGCCGTTGGGGCCGAGCAGATTGGTGTCACCATAGAACAATCGGAAGCCCTCCTCAGTTTCTGTAATCTGCCCCGACTCATCCGCCTTCTTTGAACCCAAGGTGGCGGGCCGACCCGGCGCCAATCTTCCTGCGAATCGCTCATTAATGAACTTCGCCGCGCGGCTCGCAATGTTCACGTACTTCCCGACAAGGTCGCTATTCACCCGCGCAACGAAGTCGTCGAGACTTAAATCGATGTCCTCCATCGTCGGCCCCAGCTTGGCGGCGTAGTAGTAGCGCAGCCATTCAGGATTCAGCCCCTGCTCGATATAGGAGCGTGCGGTGATGAAGGTGCCGCGCGACTTGGACATTTTCTCGCCGTTCACGGTGAGAAAGCCGTTGATGCTCAATTGGGTCGGGGTGCGGTGGCCTGAAAATTTGAGCATCGCCGGCCAGAACAGGGCATGGAAGTAGAGGATATCCTTGCCGATGAAGTGGAACATTTCCGTGCCGGTGCGCTCGCTCGCTCCGGCTTCGACGAAGCTCGCGAAATCGATCCCCCCTTTCTTGTCTGCGTACGCTTTAAAGCTGGCGAAGTAACCTATCGGCGCGTCCAGCCAGACGTAAAAATACTTGCCGGGCGCGCCGGGGATCTCAAAGCCGAAGTAGGGGGCGTCGCGCGATATGTCCCAGTCGGCGAGCTTGTCGTCGCCTGCCTCGCCCAGCCATTCGCGTACCTTGTTGGTGGCTTCCGGTGGCATGCGGCGGGAGCCATCCGCGTTCGTGCTCTGTACCCACTCCCGCAGGAATGTCACGGCGCGGCTGTCCGATAGGCGGAAGAAGTGGTGCTCCGACCGCTTGCGCACGGGGACCGCGCCCGACACCGCGGAGTAAGGGTTCTTCAGGTCGGTGGGCGTGTAGGCTGCGCCGCAGACTTCGCAACTGTCGCCGTACTGGTCTTTTGCCCCGCACTTAGGACATTCACCCTTGATGAAGCGGTCCGGCAGGAACATCTGCTTGACCGGATCGTAGAACTGCTCGATCTCGCGGGTCGCGATCATGTCGGCCTGCTTCAGCTTGCCGTAGATTGACTCCGAGAGAACGCGGTTTTGCTCGCTGTGGGTCGAATGATAGTGATCGAACGCCACGCCGAAGTCCGTAAAGTCGCGCAGGTGCTCGCCGTGCATCCGGGTGATCAGTTGCTCGGGCGTAACACCTTCCTTTTCCGCGCGCAGCATGATCGGGGTGCCGTGGGCGTCGTCCGCGCAGACGTAATGCACGGTATGCCCTTGCATCCGCTGGAAGCGCACCCAGATGTCCGCCTGGATGTAACCGACCAGGTGGCCGAGGTGGATGTCGCCGTTGGCGTAAGGCAGGGCCGAGGAGACAAAGATGCGGCGTTCGCTCATGGCGGATAGTTGAACCTAAGGTCCTGAATTGTAACAAACACAGTACGCGTTTCCCGCCCGTACGGCGTCTTGGGGAGAGGATGTCTGCGGTAGAATCGCGCCCTAACCAAGGAAACGTCATGGCGATCACCGAGCAGCAAGTCCAGGAAGCCCTCAAGGAGCTCACCGATCCCAACACCCGCAAGGACTATGTCGCCAGTAAATCGGTTCGCAACATAAAAATCGACGGCGACAAGGTATCCGTGGACATCCTGCTGGGCTATCCCGGGAAGAGCCAGCTGGAGCCGATCCGGCAGGAGATCACCCAGAAGCTGAAGTCCCTTCCCGGGGTCGGGCAGGCGAGCGTCAACGTGCAGATGAAGATCGTTTCGCATGCCGTGCAACGCGGGGTCAAGCTCGTCCCGGGCATCAAGAACATCATCGCGGTCGCTTCGGGGAAGGGCGGCGTGGGCAAGAGCACCACCGCGGTCAATCTGGCGCTCGCGCTTGCGGCCGAAGGCGCCAGCGTGGGCGTGCTCGACGCCGACATCTACGGTCCGTCGCAGCCGATCATGCTCGGCATCCGCGGCCGGCCCGAGTCACGCGACGGCAAGAGCATAGAGCCCATGGAAGGCCACGGCATCCAGGCCATGTCCATCGGTTTCCTGATCGATCCCGATACCCCCATGGTGTGGCGGGGCCCGATGGTGACCCAGGCCCTGGAGCAGCTCGTCAACGAAACCAAGTGGCGGGAGATCGACTACCTGGTCGTGGACCTTCCGCCGGGCACGGGCGACATCCAGTTGACTCTCGCCCAGCGCGTGCCGGTGACGGGCGCGATCATCGTCACCACCCCCCAGGACATCGCCCTGATAGACGCCCGCAAGGGGCTCAAGATGTTCGAGAAGGTGGGTATCCCCATCCTCGGTATCGTGGAGAACATGTCGCTGCACGTTTGCACGAAGTGCGGGCACGAAGAACCCATTTTTGGAGCGGGCGGGGCCGAGCGCATGGGCAAGGACTACGACGTCGAGGTGCTGGGCGCGCTGCCGCTGGACATGAGCATCCGCGTGCAGGCCGATGCCGGCCGGCCGACCGTGGTTGCCGATCCGGACGGCCGGGTGGCGCAGATCTACAAGCAGATCGCCCGCCGCGTGGCGGTCAGGATCGCGGACAAGGCGCAGGACCACACGGCGGCGTTTCCGAAGATCGTCGTTCAGAACACCTGACCCGGGCCGTGGCCCGTGCGGCCGCGGTCTGCCCGTTCGAGCGGACGTTTCCATGCGACCGCGCCTGCGTGGAGCGTCCCCGGCAGGCCGGTGAAATGGCTATAATAGCCAGATGAAAACCGCCTCGATTTCGCAAGCCAAGAATCGCCTCTCGGCGTACGTGGACATGGTGCGCCGTGGCGAGTCGATACTCATCACCGACCGCGGCAGGCCCGTGGCGCGGCTCGCGCCGCTGGAGCCGGGAACCCGGGAGCATGCAGACGCACAACTGGCCGAGTTGGCGAGACTCGGGATCATCCGTCTGCCGCTCAAAGCGCCGCCGAAGCGCCTGCCCAAGCCTATAAAGCTGCGCAAGAGACTCAACATGGAGCAGCTCGTTTCCGAGGAGCGGGGGGAGTATTGAACTTCTGGGATACGTCGGCGGTGGTCGCACTGCTGGTGGACGAACTCGGAAGCGTATCGGTCGGTGAACTCAGGGTCCGCGATCCTGCGCTGCTGGTCTGGTGGGCTACCCGGGTGGAATGCGCCTCCGCGATCGCGCGGCTGCAGCGCGAGCAGGCGCTCAACGCCGGGGAGGGTGAGCGGGCGCAAACCGATCTGTCAGCATTGGCGTCCGCCTGGGGGGAGGTGGAACCAACCACCGCTGTGCGCGACCGCGCGATCCTTTACACGGCGCGGCATTCCCTGAGGGCGGCGGATGCGTTGCAGCTCGCTGCGGCCAGCGTCGGGTTGAGCGCCATCGGCGCGCACGGTTCCGCCTTCGTCTGCCTGGACCGCCGGCTTGCCGCCGCAGCCCGAACCGAGGGCTTGAATGTTTTTCCCGCCGCGAGGCAACCGGGATGACGATCAAGTCCGACCGCTGGATCCGCCGCATGGCGGCGAATGGGATGAT
>CAZQJF010000266.1:0-5148 GCA_964593735.1 uncultured Streptomycetaceae bacterium
TTCAGCACCACCCCCGTCCATGCCGCAGACACGGTGTGGGTCGATGATGCGCTGCCCGCGGGAGCAAGCATCGGCGGGGGCGAGGCCTGGAGTTGGGTGAGCGACAACCCGGTGCCGTTTTCAGGGATCCGCGCGCACAAGTCGGCGCTAAAAACCGGGAAGCACAAGCATTTATTCGACAACGCCACCAGCAAGCTGGCGGTCGGCGTGGGCGACGCACTGTTTGCGTATGTCTACCTCGACCCGGCGAGTCCACCCCGGCAGGTGATGCTGGAATGGCGCTACGGCAACTGGGAACACCGGGCCTACTGGGGAGAGAACTTGATGACGTTGGGAACCAATGGGACGAACAGCCGGCGCTACATCGGAGCGCTGCCGGCGACGGGGCAGTGGGTGCGCCTGGAGGTGCCGGCATCACTCGTGGGCTTGGCTGGCAAGACTATCCGCGGCATGGCGTTTACGCTGTATGACGGGCGCGCTACCTGGGACAAGGCGGGCAAGAGCGGCACCGCGAGCGGCTCCACGCCGTACGGCGGGACGGCGATTCCACTTCCCGGCAGCTTCGAGGCGGAGAACTTCAACCAGGGCGGACCAGGCGTCGGTTACTTCGACAAGGTCACGGGCAACGCCGGCGGGCTCTACCGCACCACCGACTCCGTGGACATCATCGCCTCCTCCGATTCCATCGGCGGGGGCTACGTCGTGAACAACTTCGAGACCGGCGAATGGCTCGCCTACACGGTCAACGTGGCGAGTGCCGGTGTTTACGACATCGATCTGCGGGTCAGCTCGACCTTCACGACGAGCGCGTTCCACGTCGAGCGCAACGGCGTCAACGTGACCGGCAGCGTCGCGGTGCCCAATACCGGCGGCTGGAGCGACTTCCAGTGGGCCGGCAAGAAGGGCGTGACGCTCCCCGCCGGCACGCACGTGTTGAAGATCGTATCCGACCAGCAATACTTCAACCTGAATTCGGTCAGGATCACGCCCACGGTGGATGCGATCCCGCCGGCGGTGAGCCTCACCTCCCCGGCCCCCGGCGCGCCGGCCAGCGGCACGCTGAGCGTGTCGGCCAGTGCCACCGACAACATCGGCGTCGCCGGCGTCCAGTTCAAGTACAACGGCGCCAACATCGGCGCGGAAGTCCCCACCGCGCCCTATACGGTCGCCGCCAACACCACGGCGTGGCCCAATGGCACCCATACGCTCACCGCGGTCGCGCGCGATGTCTCGGGCAACGTGACCACGTCGGCGCCGGTCACCATCACCAAGGGCGTCGCGGCCGACACCCAGGCTCCCACCGTGCCCGCGGCACTCGCCGGCGTCGTGCAGAGCGGAAATCAGGTCCGGCTCACGTGGAACGCCGCCACCGACAATGTCGGGGTAACGGGCTACCTCGTCTACCTCAACGACGAAGAGCTCACCAGCACCACTGCGACTACATACACCCACACCAACCTTACCGCAGGCACCGTTTACAACTATCGCGTGAGCGCCTACGACGCGGTACCCAACCATTCGGCCTGGACGGCCACGCCGGTATCGGTAACCATCCCCGGGGCCGTGCCGCCGCCCGTTCCCGGCACCGTGCTGTGGAGCTGCGACTTCCCGAACTCTGCGACCGACTGCGGTTTCGGCGAACAGGCCAAGGTCGCGGGGCGCGCAACGGTCGTGACCGCCGGGCGCACCGGCGGGAAGGCCGTGCGCCTGCACACCGAGGTGGGCGACAACAACGTCGCCGGCAGCGGCGACCACGAGCGCAACGACCTCACGCTCAACCAGTCCACGACCGACTGCTACGCGGGCCGCCAGCAATGGTGGGGACACTCGATCAAGTTCCCCAGCGATTACGTGCAGCCGCCCATGAGCACCGCCTCGAGCTGGAACTTCGGCATCGTCTTCGATTTTCACAACTCCAATCCCGGGGGCGGACAGGCCAACTTCCAGCTGAACGCCATGCCGGCTACCGCGATCTCGCCCGACCGCCCCATCGGCCTGAGTTTCCAGGTGGCTTACGGCAGCCAGAGCAGCCCCACCACCGAGACCACCGCCATCGGACCGATCGTGAAGAACGTCTGGTACGACTTCGTCTACAACGTGAAGTGGTCCGCGGGCAGCGACGGCTTCATCGATGCCTGGGTGAACGGCACGAAGTACCTGACTTATCGCGGGCCGACGCTCTACGCCGGACAGGGCTGCTATCTCAAGCTCGCCAACTACCACACCGCGTTCGGTCAACCCAGCTCGATCATCCACTCCCGCATCGTGCGCGGCACGACCCCGGGCGCGGTGTCGCTGACGCCGCTGCAAGGCGTTACGTTTTAGCCAAGGTGTCAGAAACCCCCACTTACGTGAAACAATACTGCGCCGTATGGTTCAAATGGCAGGGTAGGTGACCGAGATATCTACGATTTGGCGTCTCAGGATAGGGGTTTTAGTCCGTGTTCCAAGGGTATAACCCGATACCAGCGGGCCCCAGCATCTCTTATTCTGGCACCATGGAAATGACAAGACGGGGATCGACCATGAAGAGCCGCGAATCAAAGAATCGGCCGGTCATTAAGGCTCGATGGAGGACACGCGGCTTCACCCTGCTCGAGCTGCTGGTCGTTGTCGTCATCATCGGCCTGCTCGCCAGCTACGTGGCGCCGCGCTATTTTTCCCAGATCGGCAAATCGGAAGTCCAGCTCGCCAAGGCGCAGATCGACGCGCTCGAGAAGGCGATCGACCAATACCGCCTCGACACCCGCCGCTACCCTACCGCGGAGCAGGGCCTCGAGGTCCTGGTTACCCGGCCCGCGAACGAGCCCGGGTGGAGCGGCCCCTATCTGAAGAAAGCGATTCCCAGCGATCCCTGGGGCCAGCGCTACGTCTATCGGCATCCGGGGCAAAAGAGCGACTACGAGCTGTTGTCCTACGGCCGCGACGGCAAGCCCGGCGGCACGGGCGAAGATACCGACATCTGGGGCGGCGGCTGATGCGCTTTCAGATCAACGCGGTCGACGCCCGGAACACGGTCATCGTGCTCGACCTCGACGCGGGCAGCGAGGCGATGGCGGCGGAGGCCGCCCGCAATCGCGGCCTCGCCGTTCTGTCGGTACGTGCGCTGGGCCTGCCGAACTTCATGCCCTGGAGAAATTCGTCCGGCTTCCGGATCATGCTCTTCTCGATCGAACTGGTAGCGTTGCTCGAGGCGGGTCTCAATCTGGTCGAGGCGCTTCAAACCCTGAGCGAGAAGGAGTCTCAGGGCGAGCGTCAGCAGGTCCTCGACGGGATACTGGAGGCGATCCGCCGCGGCGAACCGTTTTCGCAGGCGGTTGCCGGCTTCCCCAAGCACTTCCCGGCGCTCTACGTCGCGACCCTCAAGGCGAGCGAGCGCACGGGCGACGTGCGCGAAGCGCTGACGCGTTACGTCGCCTACCAGGAGGAGCTGGACCGGGTGCGCAAGAAGATCGTTTCCGCCTCGATCTATCCGGTCATCCTGATGTTCGTGGGTACCCTGGTGCTCGCCTTTCTCATGTTCTACGTGGTGCCGCGCTTCGCGCGGGTATACGAAGACATTTCGGGCACGCTGCCCTTTTTCTCGGCGCTGCTCATCGCCTTCGGCCGCGGCGTCGAGCGCCACGGCTGGCTGATCGGCCTCGCGGCCGTCACCGCCATCGCACTCGGTGTCTACGGCGTATCGCGCGCTTCCGTGCGGGCGTGGCTCAACGACCGGTTGTGGCGGATCCCCGCCGTGGGCGAGCGGATGAAGGTTTTCCAGCTCGCGCGGCTCTATCGCATGATAGGGATGCTGCTGCGCGCCGGGATTCCGGCGGTTGCGGCGCTCAGGATGGTGCGCGGGCTGCTCACGGCGCACCTGCGCCCGCACCTTGTGCGCGCGACCGAATCGATCGAGCAGGGACAGTCGATGTCGGTTGCTTTCGGCGCCGCCGGCCTCGCGACGCCCGTTGCCGCGCGCATGATGGTCGTCGGGGAGCGCAGCGGCGACATGGGCGAAATGATGCACCGGATCGCCCGCTTTCACGATGAGGAGATCTCGCGCTTCGTCGAGTGGTTCACGCGCGCGTTCGAGCCGGTGCTGATGGTGGTCCTCGGCCTGGCGATAGGCGGCGTCGTGGTGCTGATGTACATGCCGATCTTCGAGCTTGCGGGGAGCATACGGTGAACCGTCCTCTCGACCGTTTCCCGGCCATTTCCGCCGAGCACATGCAATGGGCGCGCAACGAGAGCGCGCGGGGAGGACGGAAATTCCTCGAATTGCTGGAGGAGCGCCTCGCGTGCCAGCCGGCAGAGTTCCTGGCGCGCATCGCCCTGACGGTGCGCATGCCCGCGCTCGTGCTCGAGGAAATGCAGGAAGAGCAGCCGGCCTTCGATCTCATCCCTTACCCCGAAGCAACGCGGCGCGGCTGCGTGGCGCTGCGCTCGGCGAAGGGCGAGATCTCGGTCGTGCTCGGCGACCCTTACGATCTCGACTGCCAGGACTGGATCGAAGAGCGGCTGGGCGTTCCGTTCCATTACCAGGTCGCGCTGCGCAGCGACATTGCCTCTTACCTCTCGCAGCACGAGGTGGGCCTGCGCGCGCTCGACGGCCTCGCCGCCGGCCTGCGCGAAGGCGAGCGCGCCGTGGCGGGCGGCGAGGAAATCTCGTTCGAGACGATCAGCGACACCGACAGCACGGTCGTCAGGCTCGTCAATTCGACGCTCTACGACGCGATGAAGGCGGGCGCGAGCGACATCCACCTGGAATCGACGTCGGCGGGCCTCGCGGTCAAGTACCGCATCGACGGCGTGCTCACACCCGCCGAGACGGTGCCCGGCCAGGAGTTCGCCGAGCAGACGATTTCGCGCATCAAGGTGATGTCCGAGCTCGACATCGCCGAGCGGCGCGTCCCCCAGGACGGGCGTTTCAAGGCCCGCAGGCACGGGCGCGAGATCGACGTCCGCGTATCCATCATGCCCAGCCTGCACGGCGAAGACGCGGTACTGCGCATACTCGACAAGCAGTCTTTGTCCGATCAACTGCGGGGTCTCACGCTCGATCAGCTCGGATTCAACCCCGATTTCATCAAGAAGGTGCGGCGCCTGGCCACCGAGCCGTACGGAATGCTGCTCGCCACGGGACCGACGGGCAGCGGCAAGACGACC
>CAZQJF010000267.1:0-5138 GCA_964593735.1 uncultured Streptomycetaceae bacterium
CCGCGGCGAGCGTGAGCAGGGTCTTGCCCGTGCCGGCCTGGCCGAGCAGGGTGACGAAATCGATCTGCGGGTTCATCAGCAGGTTGAGCGCGAAGTTCTGCTCACGGTTGCGCGCAACGATGCCCCAGACGTTGTTGCGCTGGTGCGTGTGGTCCTTGAGCGTCTGCAGCACGGCGGTCTTGCCGCTGATTTCCCTTACCTGCGCGTAGAAGGGGCGCTCCGCCTCTATATACACGAACTCGTTCACCAGCAGCCGGGAGCACAGCGGGCCGCGTATGCGGTAGAAGGTCTGCCCGCCCTGCTGCCAGGATTCCATCTCCTTGCCGTGCCGGTCCCAGAAGTCGGCAGGCAGCTCCCGCGTCCCGGCGTACAACAGATCGGTGTCCTCGAGCACCTTGTCGTTGAAGTAGTCCTCGGCCGCGAGCCCCAGCGCATGCGCCTTGATGCGCATGTTGATGTCCTTCGAGACCAGGATCACGTGGCGCCGGGGATGCGTCTCCTGCAGGTGCCTGACGACCGCAAGGATCTGGTTGTCCGATTTCCCGATCGCGAGGCGCGCCGGCAACTCGCCGTCGACAGCCTCGGTCTGCAGGTAGAGCCGTCCGGTCGCGCTCCTGTCGCCGTGCACTTCCAGCGGTATCCCCTCCGTGAGGCCGGCGGCGGAACGCGTGATCATTTCATCGAGGTAACGGCTCGCCTGGCGCGCGTTTCGCGACACCTCCGACATCCCTTTCTTGTGGTTGTCGAGCTCTTCGAGCGTCGCCATCGGGACGTAGATGTCGTGCTCCTCGAACCGGAACAGGCTCGTGGGATCGTGCATCAGCACGTTGGTGTCGAGGACGAACAGCTTGCTGGCGGCGGGGAGCGGCGTGACGACGGATGCGGACTTGCGCTGGTTCATGAACCTCCGCTGCTGCTGAGTTTCAAGTTTCGAGTTTGAAGTTTCAAGTTAGACACCTGAACCGCTGGCGCATGTGCCGTAGACAACTTGAAACCTGAAACTTGAAACCTCAAACCTTCAGGGTCTTGATGAAGTCGAGTACCTCCTCGGCGTGGCCCGGCACCTTTACCCCGCGCCACTCCCTGCGCACGATCCCCTTGTCGTCGATCGCGAAGGTGCTGCGCTCGATGCCGCGCACCTTTTTACCGTACATGTTCTTCATTTTCATGACACCGAACAGCTTCGACGCTTTCTCTTCGGCATCGGACAGCAGGTCGAACGGAAAGCCCATCTTCGCCTTGAAGTTCTCGTGCGACTTCAGAGTATCGCGCGATACCCCGTAGATGCCGGAACCGAGCTCCTGGAATTCCGGGTAAAGATCGCGGAAGCGCTGGCCCTCCGTGGTGCAGCCCGGCGTGTTGTCTTTGGGGTAGAAGTAAAGAACGAGCGGTTTGCCTCTGGCGGCGGACAACCGAAACGTCTTGCCCCCGGTCGCCGGCAGTTCGAAATCAGGCGCTGGTTCGTCTAGCATTCGGTGGAGGGACTCGCGTTTTCCTTGGCCCAGCGTAAATGGTGACCGAAAGCGCCCCGGCGTGCAAGACCTGACCTGCCGAAGTCCGATGTTGCTTTTCCGGTTATTCCTGCGCGAGCCGCTGCGCGAGTTCACTGAACCCATGATCGCTCGTGTCGCGCAGCTCCAACCGCCGGGCGCGGTCGGAAGCCGGGTAGTGGCTGGTAGTCGCGCGGGTATACGCCGGATCGTAGTGCCTTTGCAGGAGGTCCTCGGTCAGCTTGTCCCAGGCGCCCGCCTGCGCGCATTCCTTCCATTTTTCAACGGCCGCGTGGCCGTGGAGCGGAATCAGGCGTTCGAGACTGGCGATCAACGTTGCGGGCCGCTCGATGAAGTGGCTGTACTCCTCCTTCAACAGCCCGACGCGCAGCGCCATCGGGGCCTCCAGGATGACGCATTCGCTGCCCCACATCGCGTTCGTCAACGCATCGGGAACACGCAGATTGCCGATCCGCCTGCTCTCCGCTTCGACGAACACCGGACGGTCGGGGGAGTAGCCCTTGAGCGCTTTCCAGACCAGGCTTTCGAACATCTTCTGCGCAGGCTGCGGCCCGTCCGGCAGGTCTCCGAGGACCGAGCCGCGATGCGCCGCGAGCGCCTCGAGATCCATGACCTGGGCGCCGTGTTGCGCGAGCGCGCGCAGCAACCGGCTCTTGCCGGTTCCCGTCAGGCCGCAAACCACGCGCCAGCGGAACTCGTGCGGCAGCCGCGTGAGCTCGTCCATCACCGCCCGGCGGTACGCGCGGTAGCCGCCATCGAGACGGCCCACGTGCCAGCCGACCTCCGAGAGCACGTGCCCGAACGCGGCGCTGCGCTGGCCGCCGCGCCAGCAATACACGAGCGGACGCCAGGTGCGCGCGCGGTCGAGAAATCTCTCGTGCAGGTGGCGCGAGATGTTGCCGCTCACGATCGCCGAGCCGATTTTTCTCGCTTCGAACGGCGAGCGCTGCTTGTATATCGTCCCGACGCGCGCACGCTGTTCGTTGTCCAGCACCGGACAGTTCGTCGCGCCGGCTATGTGGTCCGCGGCGAACTCGCCTTCCGAGCGCACGTCGATGATCTCGTCAAACTCGGACAGTTGTGCTACGGTTACAAGTGCCTGTTCGCGCACCTCGCTCCTTTGATTGAATCCTTCACCTTGAATCCTTCACTTTGAATCCTTCACTTGAGTCCTCACTTGAGTATTCGGGTAAGATTGATTGTTTCCCCGCGTTGCGAACGGTCCCCTTTCATTGCGGCGTCAGACTACAGTTTACGGTGAACATGAACAAGCCTTCCGAATCCAGCCCGCTGCGCCTCACCCAGCTCTCGCACGGCGGCGGCTGAGGCTGCAAGCTCACGCCAGCGTTGCTGAGCGAAGTGCTTGCGGGGTCGCCGGCCGGCAGAATGTATGCGGACCTGCTGGTGGGCAACGAGTCGAGCGACGACGCGGCCGTGTATCGCCTGAACGATACGCAGGCCCTCGTCGCGACGACCGACTTTTTCGCGCCCATCGTGGACGATCCGTACGACTTCGGACGCATCGCCGCGACCAACGCCATCTCGGACGTCTACGCGATGGGCGCGCGCCCGATCATGGCGCTCGCTCTGCTCGGGGTGCCGCTCGGCAAGGTGCCGATCGAGGTCGCGCAGCGCATCGTCGCCGGCGGGCAGGCGGTGTGCGAAGCGGCGGGGGTGCCGATCGCCGGCGGTCATTCCATAGACTCCCCGGAGCCCCTCTACGGGCTGGTCGCGATGGGACTGGTCGATCCGCGCAAGGTGAAGCGCAACGACCGCGCCCGGGCCGGTGACGTCCTGATACTCGGCAAGGCGCTCGGCATCGGCATCATGGGCGCGGCCTTGAAAAAAGGCGAGCTGCGCGACAAGGCGTACCTGCAGATGCTCGAATCGACGACGCAGCTCAACACGCCCGGTGTGAAGTTCGCAGAGATGGAGGGCGTGCACGCGCTCACCGACGTGACGGGCTACGGGCTGCTCGGACACCTGCTCGAGATCTGCCGTGGCTCCGGTCTCGTGGCACGCGTGAATCTCGAGGCGGTGCCGGTGCTGTCGGCTGCGCGCCACCTGGCGGAGGCGGGCTACGCGACCGGCGCTTCCGATCGCAACTGGGCGAGCTGCAGCGCGCAAGTGCAGCTCCCCGAAAACCTGCCGCTCTGGCGCCGCAAGGTCCTCACCGATCCCCAGACCAGTGGTGGGCTCCTCGTGGCATGCGACCCAGCCACCGCCCCGGCGGTGCTCGAGGTGTTCCAACGCGAGGGATTTCAGTACGCGGTCCAGATCGGGACTCTGGACAGCGGCGAACCGCGTATTTTCGTGGCCTGAGGGATCGGCCCCTCCTTTTTTCGCATCACGTTCCGCTCTTCCTGCTGTCCGCAGTTGAGGAATAACTGCATTGCGGCGGCCCTGTCCCCCGGCTAGTATCAAACCGCCTGATTGGCCGTTCCGGGCGGTTTGTTCATGGGGTCGAACGCGACCTGGCCGCAGTGAATTGACGTGGCCCTCCCGTCAGATTATTACGATGTTTCAATAGCTTAGTGGAGTCTCGTGCACCATGTTGAACGAGAAGGACGTCGAGGAACCCCTGTTCGCGCAAACGGACATCGTACCGGCCGCGACTTACAACGATCCGTTGCTGCCCGCCTACTGGCATCTCAAAGACACGGTCGGCGCCGCCAAAGGCATCAACGTCATCGGCGTCTGGGACGAATTCAGGGGCACGGGGGTCAAGGTCGGCATCATCGACGATGGGGTCGATCACGCGCACCCGGAACTGGCGCCGCACTACGGATTCGATTTTGATTACGACTTCTTCGGCAACGACGACGATGCCGCCCCCGCCCTCTCGACCGACTCGCACGGCACGGCCGTTGCGGGTGTCATCGGCGCCGCGATAGACAACGCGACCGGCGGCGGCGGCGTGGCGCCGGAAGCCACGCTCGTGGGCTACCGCGTCTCCTTCGCGTCCGGCCTGGACACTTTCGAGGAGGCATTCGAGCGGCTCGACGAACTCGACGTGGCCAACAACAGCTGGATCTTCAGCGGATTTCTGGACGACAATTTTTCAACGTCCGGTTTCAGCGCAATGGCCGGCTCTTTGCACGATGCGGTGGACAACGGCCGGGGCGGGCTCGGCACCGTAGTCGTATTCGCCGCCGGGAACAGCCGCACCGCTGGCCAGAACGTCAACTATCACAACTTTCAGAATGACCGCGGCGTAATCACGGTCGCGGCTACCACCAGCGCCGGCGAGTTTTCGAGTTTCTCCAATCCCGGCGACGCGATCCTCGTGGCGGCGCCCGGGACATCGATACAGACGACCGACCGCGCCGGCACCGCGGGCTACTCAAGCGGCGACTACGCCACCCTCAGCGGCACATCGTTCGCGGCGCCCGCCGTGGCCGGGACCGTTGCGCTCATGCTCGACGCAAACTCCGCGCTGGGCTGGCGCGATGTGCAGGAGATCCTGGCCTCGACGGCGGTCCAGATCGGCAACCCGGGGAGCTGGTCGTTCAATCACGCGACGAACTGGAACGGCGGGGCGATGCACGTCAGCCACGATTTCGGCTTCGGCATGGTGGACGCCATGGCAGCCGTGAGGGTCGCCGAAAGCTGGCGCCAGACGTCGAC
>CAZQJF010000268.1:0-5127 GCA_964593735.1 uncultured Streptomycetaceae bacterium
GCGACCGCCATGACGTCCCCCACCACGTCGAGCGAGTTGGAGCGCACGTTGGCGTGCGGCAGGTCGGTCTGTATGACCATCTTGGGATTCTTGAGGTCGGTGACGTCCACCGCCGTGAAGTTCTTGGGCGCTGATTCGTGGGCGAGCCACAGGATACGCCGTCCGTCCTTCGCGGCCTGAAGGCTGATGCCTTCTCCGACGCCCCCGAACCCTGCGAGCTCGTGGTGAGCGATCAGCTTCATGTTCAGCGCGAGCGTCTGGCTCGTCTGCCCGCCCGGCCGCATCGATCCTTCGACTGCCATTTGATTTCCTTTACGTGTAAAAAACTGCTGTTTCAGGCAGTCTTGCTCTTTGCGGGTTTCATGGACCGGCCGGCACGCGGTTTCGATCCTTTCAATCCGGCGCGCTTTCTCAAAACTGCATGGATCGCGGCAGTGTCCTCCATGCCCCACCCCTGCTTGAGAGCGGCAGTGTAGAACGGGAGGCTGCCGTCAAACAGGGGCGTCGGGCAGCGCAACCGCCTGACGAAAGCCTGGATGATATCGATATCCTTCTGATAAATCTTCGACTTCATGTGCGCCGGCAGATAGTGGCCCTTGACCATCATGGGACCGCGCACCTGGAACATGCGGGAGGCCCCGGCGCCGTCGCCGATCACGCGAAAGAGCAGCTCGAGGTCGAGTCCCGCCTTTTCGCCCACTACCATGGCTTCCGCTGTAGACAGGTTGTGTATCGTGACGAGCAGGTTGGCGACAAACTTGAGCTTGGACCCGACGCCGAATTCCCCGCAGTAGTACTGCGAGCGCGCAAACCCGTCGAAGACGCGCTTGCAGCGATTGTAGGCTCCGCGGTCGCCGCTGGCATAGATGGCGATGTCCCCGGCCGCGGCCTGTGCGCCGGTGCCGCTTATCGGGCAATCGAGCATATGTACCTTGCGCCGCGCGAGACCGCGGCGGAGCCGTTCCTTCAATTCCAGAGTCATGGTGCTGGCCTCGACCACGATCGAGCCGGGCCTGGCGCCGGCCGCAATGCCCTGCCTGCCGAAGTAGGCATCCTCCATGGCCGCCGGAGACGGCAGCGAGGTGATGACTATGGCCGCACGCGCGGCGACCTCCGCGCAGGAGCTGGCGGCGCGTCCGCCCTCTCTGGTGAACGCGCCGACCGCCGCCGGGTCAACATCGTAGCCGATCACCTCGTAGCCCGCGGCGAGCAAATGGCGGGCAAACGCGCCGCCCATGATGCCGAGACCGATCTGGCCTATGGTCCCCTTGCTGCGGCGGCGTGTTTTCCGTTTCACTTGCTGTGACTGGTTACGACATTTGTGCGGGCCAAGGATGATGCTAACACCGCGAACAAAACGGAACAATTGCCGGCAATTGATATTTGCCGAGGCGCGCGTGTATCGCTAACATCCCGCAACGCCCCGCTCTTGCACGCAGGCTCCCGGGGGCGTTCAGCCCTACCGCAATGGAAAGGACGTCCGTGAAGGAAATCAGCGTCGGCATCATAGGCACCGGCTGGTGCGGCGGCATCCGCGCCGAAACCTGCAGGGAAAATCCCGTGGTCAAGGAGATCCATATCTCCGAAACGCGGCCGGAACGGCTCGCCGAGGTCGCCAAGGCGACCGGGGCGCGCACTGCAACCGCCGATTACCGCGAGCTGCTCAAGATCGGCGGCATCGATGCCGTGATGATCTCGGCGACACCGGAAACCACCCACTACCCGATAGCGCGCGACAGCCTGCTGGCGGGCAAGCATGTATTCCTGGAGAAACCCATCGCGATCGAGTTGCACGAAGCAGACGAGCTGGTTGCCCTCGCCCGGAAGAACAAGCTGAAGTTCACCATCGGCTATTCACAGCGTTTCAATCCCAAGTTCGCATACGTCAGAAAGGCGATCAAGGACGGCGCCATCGGCCGCCCGGTGAGCGCGCTGGTGAGCCGCCACATCACGCGCAGCCTGGGAAAGAAAATCACCGGCCGCGGCAAGCTCTCGCCCGCCGCCATGGAATCCACGCACGATCTGGACTTTATCCTGTGGTGCCTGGAGCCGGCAAAACCGGTGCGCGTCTATTCACAGGTGAACTACGGCGCCATGAAGGAATCCACGGGCAGCGATATTCCGGACAATCAATGGATCACCGTCACCATGGACAGCGGGCTGTCGTTCGTGGTCGGCGGCGGATGGAGTCTGCCTCCCGGCTACCCGAACTTCTCCATGACCTGGATCGAGATGATCGGAACGGAAGGCTCGGTGTTCGTCGATGACAGCCACCGCGACGTCGTGCTGAATACCATGAAGGACGGCATGCGCCTGCCGATGTCCTCAATGCCCGGGGAGTTCGTCGATCATTCCTACGCCGGACCGATGAAGGCTGAAACCATCCATTTTCTCGAAGCGGTCTCGTGCGACCGGCCGGTTCTGGTCACGCCGGAGCAGGCGCGCGCGGTGATGGAACTCTATATGGCCGCCGATCTTTCCGCGGAGCGCAACGAGCCGGTGAACCTGCCGCTGCCCGAATCCCGGGCGCCGGCTGCGGCAAGCGGCGCCCGCTAGAACGTATTTTGAGCCACAGATAAACACAGATACACACAGATGAAACCCAAAGCCAAATTGGCCACGGAATCACACGGAAAACACGCACAGAAGGGAAGACCCGAAATGATTTTGTTCGTTGAATGGCTGCTTCTCTTTTGTAGTTTCTGTGTGCTTCCGTGTGTTTCCGTGGCTGAAATGATCTTGAATTGCAGATTTCCATTGATCCGTGTTTATCCGTGTGTATCTGTGGCTAAATACCGTCCTTAAATCCTATGCCTAAGAAACAAGCGAAACGTATCGGGCTCGCCATCATCGGCGCCGGCCGCGTCGGTCTCATCCGGGGGGAGCTCGCCGCCCGTCACCCGCAGGTCGACTGGATCGGCATCGCGGAAATCAATCCCGAGCGCGGCGAAATCGTGCGCGAGAAATGCGGCGCGGATTTCGTCACGACCGATTTCCGCGAGCTGCTGTCGCGACCCGAGGTCAACGCGGTCATCGTTTCCACGGACGAGCATCTGCACGTCGACCCGGTCATTTTTGCGGCGGAGCGCAAGCTGCCGCTGCTGATCGAAAAACCGCTCGCGACCGACCTGGCCGAATCCGCCAGCACGCTCGCCGCCATCGAGAAATCCGGCGTCGATGCCGTAATCGGCTACACGCAGCGTTTCCGCCGCCGCTGGCTGGTCGCGAAGGAGAAAGTCAGCTCCGGCGCGCTCGGAGAAGTCACCATGGTGACCTCGCGCGCCTTCATGAACCGGCTGGTTGCCATCGACAACTACAAGCGCAGCGACAACCGGGCGGAAGTAACGCCGATGGTGATCTCCGGCACGCATGCCCTCGACATCGTGATGTGGCTGATGGAAACGAAGAAGCCGGTCGAGGTCTATGCCCGCTCCGTGAACAAGGCATTGGGGCCGACGTGGCAGGGCGTGGACGGCACCGGCTACACCATCTCTTTCGACGACGGCGCGATCTATCACGGCGTGATCTCCTGGGCGCTCCCGGAAGTCTGGCCGGGCGCGGTTTACAGCCTCGAAGTCGGCGCGGTCGGCACCGAGGGGGTGCTCACGATCGACGATACGCATCGCGACATGATCCTGGCCACCAATCTGATCCAGGCCGAAGGCTACGCGCCGGACAAGCGCCGCCACGTGGATTTCCTGACGAGCTACCCGGTCGGCGACATGGCGCTGGGCGAGCTGCGCGGCCCGATGCGCGAGGAAACGAATTCCTGGCTGAACCGCGTGTCGCTCGGCGTAACGACACAGCACGCCACCGCGCGCGAGGGACACAATCGCCTCATGTTGACCAAGGCGATCGATCTTTCGGCGCGGTTGAAGCGCCCGGTACCGCTGCCGATTTCTCCGGAAGACGAAAGGCGCGCGGCAAGCGCGGCGGTGGCTGCCCACTAACAGTTTGTTGAAAATCGCCAAAAGAACCGTTCGTATTGAGCGTAGCGAAGCGGAGTCGAAATATGAACGGCTTACAATCAGGTAGTTGGCACGCTTCGACTCCGCGCCTGCGGCGCTACGCTCAGCGCGAACGGAGAATTTCAACAGACTGCTAAAAGCGATCTCGAAAATCAATGGAGCCACAGATAAACACGATCTACAATGGCGGCAGCACGGCCTCTCACCTGCTGCTGCCGGTGATCCTTCGGTCCTGGAAGTAGGGCGGCCGGTTGTCGTGGGAATTCACGGGATATTTGCGGCACAACACACTTCAGCGGGACGCGGCAAGGTCATCCACACAGAGTAAATACGGTCAAACGACACAACACAAACTGGAGATCGAGAATGGCGAATTTCGGAATTGCAGGGGTGGACTGGCAACAGCGCGTCAACTGGGAGCGGATGCGCAATTACCGCCTGGAGCGGGCGCGCGAGAAGATGAAGGCGCATGGCCTGGGTGCGATGCTGCTGATGTACGATGAGAACGTCCGCTACGTAACGGGTACTCTCACGCCCGGCTGGAACCGCCTCAAACCCGGCTTGCGCTACGCCATGCTGTGCGGCGACGACAAGCCGGTGCTGTTCGAGCAGGGCGACCTCGGATTCCAGATCGAGCGCCATTCGCCGTGGATCCCCAAGGAAAACGTGCGCTATTCCTACGCCTGGATCAAGGGCGCGGCGGGCCCTGCCTCCAACCAGCAGGTCAAGAAATTCACCAATGCGGTAAAGCAGGAAATGAAAAAGTCCGGCGTCGCCGGCGCCAAGCTCGGCGTGGATTTCATCGACATCAACATGCTGAAGGTTTTCGCGGACGAGAAGATCGATTGGACCGACGGCATGACGGCGATGATGGAGGCACGTGCCGTCAAGAACGTCGACGAGCAGGAATGCCTGCGCATGGTCGGCGCGATCGGCGACGGCGCGCACTGGGAGTTCATGAAGGCGCTCAAGCCGGGCATCACCGAGAACAAGCTCACGGCTCACATCATGGAGTACCTCTACGCTACCCCGGGCATGGAAGACGTCGAGGACGTCATCGTCTCGTCCGGTCCGAACACCTGGCCGAACTGGCGTAACTTCTCCGACCGCATCATCAAGCCGGGCGACATCGTGTTCATGGACCTGGCAGCGCTCACCT
>CAZQJF010000269.1:0-5122 GCA_964593735.1 uncultured Streptomycetaceae bacterium
TCGTGGCACTCCGGGCGCACGCGGTAGGCATGGTCCATGCGCGCCGGGTAGTGGCCCAGATAGCCGCCGCCGTGCGCGGCGACGAATTTCAGGCGCGGGTAGCGCTCCAGCACGCCGCCGAAGACGATGTGGGACAGCGCGAAAGTGGTGTCGAGCGGATTGCCGATGACGTTGGTCAGGAAGTGCTCCTTGAGACGGCTCGTGTCCGTAAAGCCGCTGGGGTGCAGGAACACGACCGCGTTCAGTTCCTCGGCTTTGGCCCACACCGGGTTGAAGCGCTCGTCGGACAACTCCGCCTTCCTGACGTTCGTGCCGAGCTCGATGCCGCGGAAGCCGAGCGTCTTCATGCAGTACTCCAGCTCCGCCACGGCAAGCTGCGGGTCCTGCATGGGCAGCGTGCCCAGCGCGACGAAGCGGTCCGGGTGCGCGGCCACGATCTCCGCCAGGCGCTCGTTGACGAGGCGTGACGTCTGGCGGCAAAGATCGGGCTCGATCCGGTAGTAGTACTGGGCCGGCGAGGTCGAGATCGCCTGGACGTCTATGCCCATCCTGTCCATGTCCTTGAGGCGCTGCTCGATGGAGGTGAGCTTCGCGTGCAGCTCCTCGTCCTGCTCACGCTGGCGGTCGGCGGTGCGCTGGCTGCCATGCCGGACGATCGGATCGGGGGCGGGCACGCTGGTCTGCTTTGCAATCTCCGCGGCGGCCGGTGTCTGCACGTGGCAGTGCAGGTCAACGGACAGGCTCTTGTTGCCGCGCTTGACGATTTTGCGCTTTCCAGCGCTGCTTCCAGCGCCGCCGCGCGGCGCACAGTTGTACATCATGGTCGACTCCCCCTTTGTTGGAAATGCGTGATGGGTGATGGGTGCATACAACAAACCGTCGTCGCTTACCTTTCTGCAAACGTAATGTTGGTCAAATCTCCGAAAAACAGCATATCACCGCCAAGGCGCGGAGGAAGATGGGGGCGGTAAATTGTCGTGTTACTGGGTCCCCGCCTTCGCGAGGATGACTTGTTCAGAGTTCCCTAGGCAGCGGCGGCGGCCTTTACCGGAATGCCGCCCCGGCGGACCCACAGATAGCGTTCGGCGAGGGCATCGGACAGGGGCCGGCGCCGCGCGTCGGAAACGGCGATCCACGTGCGCAGCAGATGCCGCTGCCTCCCGGGTTCACCGTAGTCCTCGTAGGCCGTGCGCGCGTGCAGCGTCATGTGGTTGTTGATCAACTGGATGTCACCTTCCTGGAAATCCATGGCCAGCATGAGCTCTGACCGGTTCGCGATGGCCTGCACAGTGTCCAGCGCCTCGCGCTGGATATCGGTGATCCGGTGTTCATCACCGAACCTCGCGGCGGACTCGAAATAAGTACGGCTGCAGATGCGCGAGGTCACTTTTCCGTCGCGGACGCTGAACATGGGGATGGTGAACCAGGGCCGCTCGCCGTCGGGCTCCTCGCCGCGCCAGTCGACGTGGAACGTCCCGTAAAGCGCCTCCAGGAGATCGGGGCGCTCGGCGCGCAGCACGTTGTGCACGGTCAGCGCGCTCACCACTTTGCTTTCGCCGCCGGACTTCGCCGCGTGCAGGCAGAAAAGCCCGAGCACGTCCACCGGCAGCATGTCGGTGTGAAAATCCATGCGCTGGTTCGTCTGATAGGCGCGGACGCCGGGATCGTCCAGGACGCGGCCCTCGTCGCGCACGTGCCCCATGAGGTGCCCCCGCGCGTTCTGGGAAACGGGCATGCCGAGGCGCACGCACAGTCCCCAGTAGATGAGAGCGCATTCCTCATCGGTGTAACGGCCGCGCGGGATCCCGCGCAGCAGCATGAAACCCCGGCCGTTCTCGAGTTCGTCCAGGATGCCGTCGAGCGCAGCGGCAAGGCGCGGAACGGGAAACGCTTCCCGCGCGTAGGGAATCGTCGCGCCCGCGCGCTTCGCATGAGCCAGCGCGGCGTCGATCTCCTCCAGCGCCGCCCGGTCGAAACGGTAGATCCAGGACTCGTCGCCCTGAATTTGCGAGCCGATCCAGGCGCCGGGGCCGGTGATGATTTCTCGATGGCTCGCCATTCGCTGCTCGCAGTGAAGAAGTGATGACGCTATCGCTGGTGATGAGGTGAAGGAGTGATGTGTATCCCGGCGGCGAATATGCAGGTGGCGATGGTCTTCATGAATCTCCACCTCTACTGCCACAATCCCCCATTACAGCCTGTCGGCCCGAAGACAACCCGGATCGACTCCTTTTGCGCTCGCATCGACCGCTCATGCCCGCGAGCCCGACAGGCTCACACTCGCCCGGCCCATCATCCACGCCGGTATCAGCCCCAGCGCGAAGATTATTGCGACAACCAGGAAACTGTCGCGAAAGCCCAGGGTATAGGCCTGGGCATAGATCATGCGTCCCAGGTAGTGCAGCGCCCCGGCCGCCTGGAGGTCCGGCGACGCTCCGGCTTGCGCCAGCGCCTGCTGCACGAGGCGCAGCAGCTCGGTGGTGGCGCTGTTGCCCGCCGTCTGCAGGGCGGTCAGGGTATCGCTGTGAAAGAACGTACGGCGGTCGAGTATGACCGACAGCAGGTTGACGCCGAACGCACCCCCGAGCTGGCGCGAGAAGTTGATCATCCCCGCTCCCTGCCCCAACAACTCCGGGCGCAGCGACTTGAGCGCCGAGAGATTGAGCGCGGGCTTGATCAGGCCCAGGCCGATGCGCGACAGCACCACGCACCAGGCGATCGTCCAGAACGGCGTGTTGACGTCAACGTACGCGAGCCACCACGAGGAAAAGGCGAAACAGAACAACCCGGCGACGATCAGGGTGCGCGCCGGCATGCGGTCGCTCATATAGCCGCCCACCGGGAAGAACACGGCAAGGATCAGCCCGGCGGGCATCAGCAGGAGGCCTGCCGCCAGGGGCGTGAGGTGCTGCACCGTCTGCACGAAGAGCGGCACGAGGTAGGTGGAACCGAAGAGACCGACGCCGAAGATGAAAGCGACGGTGGCCGCGCCGGTGAACTGCGCGTTCGCGAGCACCTTCAGGTTGACGAGCGGCTGCGGCGCCCTCAGCTCCCAGAGCATGAAGCTGACGGCCGAGGCCGCGGCGGCAAGAAACAGGGCGAGGATGTAGTCGGAATTCCAGCCCTCGCGCTGGCCGTTGGACAATCCCGTGAGCAGGCAGGCGAGCGCCACCGAGAGCAGGAGGAATCCCGGCCAATCGAAGCGCAGGCGCGCCGCCCCCTCCTCGCGCTCCGGCAGGAACAGGCCCCCCATCAGCATTCCCAGCGCGCTCACCGGGACGGCGACATAAAAGATGGCGCGCCAGTTGAACTGATCGATCATCACGCCGCCGAGCGTGGGCCCCAGCGCCGGCCCGAGTATCACGCTCATGCCGAACAAACCCATGGCGGTGCCGCGCCGGCCGGGCGGGAACACCCGGAACAAGGTGTACATCGACAGCGGCTGCAGCACCCCTGCCACCGCGCCCTGCACTATCCTGGAAAAAATGAGCACGGTTTCGTTCGGGCTCGATGCGGCGAGCAGGAGCGCGGCGATGAAGACCGCGAGCGCGCCGACGAAGGTCTTGCGCTGCCCGAAGCTTGCCATCAGCCACGCGTTCAACAGCATGCCGACGGTCATCGCCGCCAGCATGCCGGTGGACAGCCATTGCGCCCGGTCCTGCCCGATGCCGAAAGCGCCCATGATGTCCGGAATGGCGACATTGACCGACGTCGTGGTGAGCACCGCGGATATGGTGCCCAGCATCACGGTCGCGGTGGCGATCCAGCGGTAGCCCGGCCCGTAGCGCGCGAACAGGACTTCAGTCGTTTCCAACGCCAATGGAAACCTCGACCATCATCCCGGGTCGTAGCGCCGCGTCCTTGTCGGTCAGCAGGATGCGCACCGGCAGGCGCTGCGTGATCTTGGTGAAATTGCCGCTCGGATTCGGGTCGGGCAGGAGCGCGAACTTGCTGGTCGCCGTCTGGCCGATGCGGAACACTTCGCCCGCGTAGACCTTTCCGGGATAGGCGTCCACGCGAATTTCGGCTTTCATGCCGGGCCTGAGCAGCCGCACCTCGGTTTCCTTCACGTTCGCCTCGATCCAGATCTCTTTCGGATCGTGAAACATGAGGATGCGCTGGCCCGGGGACACGTGCTCGCCCTGGCGCACGAAAGTCATCACCACCCGGCCATCGGCCGGGCTGACGATGGTGCGGTCGGCAATGTCGACGTCGCGCCGGCGGATCTCGGCGCGGATTTCATCCACTTGGTGGACAAGCACCGAGCGCTGCTTATCCAGCACCTGGACCTGGCGGCGGCTGCCGCCCGCGGCGGACAGCGTGCCGCGCGCGGCAGCCATGTCCGCCTGCGCCTTGCGGTGGCTTTCCTGGAACTGCTGATAGGTGCTGCGCGCGCGCTCCATGGCCTGAGGCGACAGCCATTTGGCGTCGGCCAGGTCCTTCGCCCTCTGGAAATCGTCGCGCGCCTGCTTGAGCTGCACGGCGAGCGAGGCGACCTCCGCCTCCGCGGCGGAAAGGCGGTTAGTCTCGCTCTGGTACTTGCCGAGTGTTTCCTGGTCGACCTGCCCGGTCTGCGCGACCACCACCCCCGACTGGTTTTCCATGGCTTTCAGGCGGGCGACGAGCACCTCGCGCTGCAGCACCATGTCGCGATCGTCCACGCGCACCAGCACCTGGCCCTTCTTCACCACGTCGCCCTCGATCACCGGCAGCTCGGTAATCCAGCCCGAGACGCGGCTCGACAGCGTGACCACCTCGCCGTCGATGCGGGCGTCGTCGAGCTGGACGTGGGTCCAGCGGAAGTAAACCCAGTGCGCGCCCCACGCGGCGAGCAGCAGGGCAATCCCGACTATCAGCCAGAATTTTCCGCGGCCGGACAAACCGGCGCGGGCGCGCCCATCCTCTTCGCCGGGACCGGGGGGATCAGGCTTTATCGCTGCCATCGAGACGTCGGGCTCCGCACTGAGCTGGGAACTGAGCCGGGCACGACGCCCGGCCTACGAACATCGTGAGTTTAGGCAGTCGCGGCGCAACAGGCGAGGAGAATTCCAACATATGGCGGGCGTGTGGGGGGGGGTCCGAAAAGAAAAGCGCCCCGGGACGCGAGTCCGCGGGGCGCAGG
>CAZQJF010000270.1:0-5122 GCA_964593735.1 uncultured Streptomycetaceae bacterium
CTACTTCCTCGTCGCACGCCGCAGCCGCACGTATGAATCGCCGACATCGGCAACTTCACCCGGCGCCGTGAGACGGTGCCGGTCGGCTTCGACGGTCATCGTCGAGAGATGACGCTCGATCGTCGCCTGGTCGATGCGCGCGTCCGGCAACGGCGACGCATCGGGGCCCGGCCTGCGGAAAATTCGATCGAGAATCAGATCGCCGAGCGCGCGCGAGTAGTGTGACGTGTCCAGATACCAGTGCATGCGCGTCGACAGGTCGCCCGCCTTCGGTACGGGCTCCAGCGCCGGGGGGTGGTAGCCGCCGAAGTCCCAAAGCGGAAAGGCGGCGCGCCCCGGCATCGCCCGCGATTCCTCGTCGATCGTGGCAACCAGCGCGCGCTTCCAGGCGTGGAACATCGGCGACCAGCCTACCCGCCGGTACCACTCGAGGTAGCGGGCGTGAACGGGGGAAATGAACATTCGCAGCTCTATGCCTTCCTGGCGCGCATAGTCGAGCAGCCTTCGGAACGCGGTCATCGATGCCGCGCGTCGCTCGTCCGAGGCCCATGTGGTAGCGGGAGTCCAGTACGGAAGGAGATGCGGAAGCTGGGCATAGAAATTGTTGAACTCCGAGATCCAGATCAGGCCGCGCTGGCCATACAGGCGGTCCATCGGCACGTGGGTGATACCGGGCGAACGGGCGCCCGGGCGTTTGCTTGCGGCCTCCGGTCCGGGCTCGGCTGGCGCGGGCGTGATCCAGCGGGCCAGGCTGGCCGAGAGCGCCGCGCGCGACAGGTTGATCCTCAACCGGACGAGAAGGTCAGGTTCGGAGTCCGGATTGCCGTGGAGGCCCGCAGGATCGAAATCCGGCCGCCCGCCGCCCTGGAATGCTTCCAGATCGAGGCCGATCACCGCGGTGCGCACGGGTGAGATTGCATGGGCATGCATCAACAGCAGGCGCATTTGCTCGATGTTGACTCCGCCGAGCCACAGGTTGAGCACGGGCGCGTCTTCCGCGGCAAACCCGGCATGATTGGGGTCGATTCCTTCGGCGCGCGATGTGCCCAGGATCACCGTGCGGGGCCGCGCGTTCTTGACGGAAGCTGCTTTCCGCCAGAAAGCTCCGGGGGGTTCGACGGATGCGGCGCCCCGGTAGTCGTCGATTCCGGTCGCGCCGGCAATCCCATAGGGATCCACATACGCATTGACTGCAACGATGCCGCCGGTCAGTGCGGTTGTCAGGCCCAACGCGAGGATCAGGTATCGCCGCGGGTTCATCGCTGGCTCAGAACCGGAAGTAGAGGAACTCGGAGACGCGGGCCATGCTCGTGAGGGCCGCCGCCAGGAGCAATCCCGTTGCGATCGCCCAGCCCCGATCAACGCGCCAGAGCAGTGCCGGCGGACCGGCTGGAGAGATGCGCTCGACGATGAAAGCTTCCGCGCGCGCCATGATCTGGCGGGTATTGGGCATGAACCACGCGATCGCCAGCAAACCCCCTATCCACAGCACCTGGGTCTTGCTGATGAGTACGCCGGCGCCGCGGCCCTCCCCCAGACCGCGCGGAACGCCGGCGTCCACGGCCCCGAAGTGATTCCTGATCCAATCGCGCGCGGACGGGGGCAGGAGGTCACCGCCCGCAACCCAGCGGGCGGCTTCGCCGATGTCCATGAGCCAGGTCGGCGGCAGGGCGTGGCCGTTCAGTCCCGCCATCCCGCGAAGAATCAACAGCGCGGAGGGCAGATCCTCTGCGCGGAACAGCACCCAGGCCGAAGAAACGGCGGCGAAAGTGAGCAGGGCGCCGAGCGCTCCCTCGATGCGGGTGAACCAGGCCGGCCCGCGCCGGAATCGTCCGCGCAGTGCGCGCCAGCCGTGATTGATCGCCAGAAAAACGCCATGTGCCGCACCCCACAGGACGAAGGTCCACGCCGCTCCGTGCCAGAGCCCGCCCAGCAACATGGTGAGTATCAGGTTGGTATAGCGCCGCACCGTGCCGTGGCGGTTGCCTCCCAGCACGATATAGAGGTAGTTGCGCAGAAACCGGGATAGCGTGATATGCCAGCGGCGCCAGAACTCGATGATGCTCGTCGCCTTGTACGGGGATTCGAAATTGACCGGCATCCGGATCCCGAGCATCTTCGACAGCCCGACGGCCATGTCGGAGTACGCCGAAAAATCGAAGTAGAGCTGGAGGCCGAACGCCAGCGCGGCGCCCCATGCCTCGAGGGTTCCCGGCGCATATCCCCCCGGCGCAGTCTCGAATACCGGGCCCGCGTAGGGAGCGATGCCGTCGGCGAGAACGGTCTTTTTGAATAGCCCGATTGCGAGCAGGGTGACGCCCGCGGCGAGATTCGCGTAGTCCAGCCGATAGCTCGTCGATGCCTCGAACTGCGGCATCATTTCGCGATGATGCAGGATCGGGCCGGCGATCAGGTGCGGGAAGTAGCTGACAAACAGGACATAGGGAACGAAGCGATAGCGCACTGGCTCGCGATAGACGTCGACCAGATACGCGATCTGCGTAAAAGTGAAGAAGGAAATCCCGAGCGGCAGGACGATCGCTTCCACGCGCATCCCGGCGTCGAGAAGCGCATTGGCATTGGCCATGAAAAAGCCCGCGTATTTGAAGTATCCGAGAGCTGCCAGATCGGCGGCAATCGCAGCACACAGAATACCGGAGGCTCTCCCGCCTTCCCTTCCGCCGCGCCGCGCGATGGTTTCGCCGGCAAGATAATTGAATGCAATCGAGCCGAGGAGCAGCAGAACGTGACGCGGATCCCCCCAGCCGTAGAAGACGAGCGAGGCGAGCACGAGCCACGCAGCGGCCAGCTGCGCGTGGTGCCTGACAAGGACGAAGGCGCCGGCGAGGACGATCGGGAGAAACAGGAACAGGAAAGCGTAGGAATTGAAAAGCATGTAACGGCGCAGGATGTTGCGTGACGCCTCAGTTTCAGCGCGGGGGAGTCTCTAGCGTGCGCGCCACACGAAAGCCGATCAGGGCGTGCCGCTGTCCGGATTCGACCTTCGAGCGCAGCGCGGATCTACCGAACCCCGGATAGCCGCGCCAGGCGCCACCGCGATACACGCGCAACGCGCAATCGCCGGTCAACCTCGGACCGGAACCGCCGGGTGCGCCGGCATGGGACTCGTTCCAGCAATCCTCGACCCATTCCCAGACGTTGCCGATCATGTCGTGGAGGCCGAAGCGGTTCGCCTGGTATCGCCCCACGGGCGCCGTAAAGCCATACCCGTCACGGCACGCGTGCCAGCCCGGATACCAGGTCCTTCCCAGTCCACGGGACACCTCTTTCGCGAAGGTCTCATCCGCAAGGTTCGCGTGGCGGCAGGACAGCGCTGGATCATCGCCCCACGGCCGCGATGTCCACGCTCCGGCGCGCGCCGCATACTCCCACTCGGCCTCGGACAGGAGTCGGTATCGCTGCCCGGTCCTCTTCGACAACCAGTCGACATACGCCTGCGCTTCGGTCCAGTCTACGCACACGACGGGATGATCGTCCCCCTGGACGAACCCGGGCCAGTGCCGGTCCCGCACGGTTTCGTCCCTCCGGAAGTTTGCCTTTACGGCATCGAATATGACGCAGCCGCCTTGCGCCGGAGTTGGAACCGCGCGCGAGAACGCCGCGAATTGCACGCGCGTGATTTCGTATTTTCCGGCCGCGAATGGAACGTTGACTTGTACGGTGCGCTGCGGTCCTTCGTGATGAGTACGATCCCGCTCGCCCGCCGGGGAACCCATGACGAAGCTGCCGGCGGGCACCACTACCATCTCGGGGCATTCGTCGCATTCCCGAAACGAAGGGGACATTGCAGCCGGCTGGGCCGTTTGCGGGAGGACCGTTAACGCAAGATAGAGCGAGGCGCCAGCGCGCCGCCGGAGGGCGGTTGCGATTTCTGCTACGATCAACCGGTACGACCAGCGGAACATGCCGCCTCGCATAAGTCTGTCGGACTGTTCAATAGTCCGGTCAGGCGGAGCGCAGAATCACCGCAGTCGGGAATGAGCGCCTTTCTTACCAAGATTCTCTCCAGCGTCCTGTTGCCGCCATTCTGCCTCATCTTGATGGGCGGCATCGGAATCGTCCTCTCGCGCCGTCGACCGCGGCTCGGACGCACTCTGGCTGGTGCGTCATTCGCCCTGCTGTGGATCGTTTCGACCACTGCATTCAATATTCCATTTCTCGAGGCGCTGGGTTGGCCGGTGCCCGCGGACTTGCGCGCGGGGAACGGCGCCCAGGCGATAGTCGTGCTCGGCAGCGGAATCTCGCGCGCAGCAGCGGAGTATGGGGGGGCGGACACGGTCAACGCGCGCACGCTCGATCGCCTGCGATATGCCGCCTGGCTGGTCCGGCAAACCGGCCTGCCGCTGCTGGCGTCGGGCGGCCGCCCCGATGGAGCCTCTTCGGCAGAAGCCGAACTCATGAAAGCCGTACTGGAGAACGAATTTGCCACACCCGTTCGGTGGATCGAGGCGGAATCCAGGAACACGTTCGAAAATGCCCGCGCGAGCGCGCGGATCCTGCGCGAGGCCGGGATCGGCAAGGCCTACCTGGTAACGCATTCGTTTCACATGCCGCGCGCAGTCCAGGCGTTCGCGCCGACCGGGATCGAGGTGATTCCCGCGCCGATAAGCATCTTCACCAGGGATCCGATGACTTACGCTGACTTTCTGCCCGGTCCCATCGGATTTCAGACCAGCTACTACGTCGCGCACGAACTGCTGGGTCGCGCGTGGTACGCAATCAGGGGACGCTTCGAATGATCGCACTTCGTCTGGCGGCGCTTGTTCGCGCGGATGGCCGCCGCGTGGATCTCCTGCCCCGGTGCTGCGTCCACTCCGTCTATGGCCCGGGGTGTGCACCCGCCGCCATGCGAAGGTGGAGTGGCCAGGCACGTTGCCAGTCACGCTAACCCGGACCACGTCCATGCCCGGGTCGCGAAGAAGATCGTGCTATTCTCAGCGATAACTCTGTCAGCCATCTTCCGGGCCGCGAGACACAATCAGGCCCGGTCATACCAGGGGGACCAATCCAATGAATGCGCCGAGCAAGCCCGCGCGAGACGGCGCGGGCGTCATCGTCGATTACCTGATCCGCGAGAAGGTGCCGTACGTCTTCGGGCTGT
>CAZQJF010000271.1:0-5119 GCA_964593735.1 uncultured Streptomycetaceae bacterium
TGGGATTGGAATGATCGCTGCACTCAAGCGCGGATGCGCACATGACACCCGCCGACGCGACAGCGGCGGAGAGTCGATTGCTGTCCGCTGCCGCAAATGCACTCACGAGTGGAAATTGGGGCTGCCCCGGGCTGAACTGACGCGCCTGCGCAACACTTCCCATCCCGGAATGTGAAATAGCGCACGGCCCAAGCGGGGCGGTCCCTCGGTAGTTTCGGTCCAGTGCTATATTTCTAAAGCAAAAACGGTGAATGCAGCCTGTCGCCCCGATCTGGACGGGGTCGCTGCTGGATGAACGTGGACCGATCCTCCATGAGATCATGGTCCGACAGGCTACCGGGGAGGAACATGTCGCGTTGGGGCCGGGGTGTCGCTGTCTTCGTGCTTGGGGCGGTATGCTCAGGGTGGCTCGGTACGGCCACAGCCGCCGACCCGCTCGTGCTGTTCCTGCTCAGGATGATCCGGGATTCCGTAATTTCGTCGGCCATTGAAGCCGGGGTCGACGCGGCAGCCAAACCCAAGTCCGACACACTCGAAACGTTTCCGCGCCTGTTGGCGCCGGCGCCGGAAGGCCACTGGCTGAAAGCGTTGATCGACGAGAGTTTTCTGCATCTCTCGGGTCCGCAGCGCGAGGAGCTGCACGCCAGTCTCATGCGCATCCTCAACGATGCCAGGTATCTCGAGTCGCGCGGAATGATCCTGGCGGAATTTACCCGCCAGGCAATAGGGATGCGAGATGCGCACCGCCAGCTTGCCGGCCTCAATCCCGAGCAAATGAAGATGATCGCCGTTGAAGCACGCCGTGAATACGAACGGCTCCCCGCCGACCAGCGTCAACAGTTACTGCTCGTGCTGCAGCAGGGCATCCCGGGTATGCCGCGCACGCTGAACGAGGTCATGCTCGCGGAATTTCGCGGCGCAGCGACTCCGTAGCAGCGTGCTGGCGGCCGGACCGCAACGCCACCCATTACACGAGACCCGTCACCGGTTTTGACGCGATCGGGCGATCCCTGCGCAGTGGATCGATAGCGGTGAGCGAGCCGATGTCGCCGGACAGCTCTCCGCCTTCCTCGATCGCGAGTTTGCCGTAGCGGATCTTGCCGGTCACTTTCCCGGTGGCATGGATGACGAGGTTCTTGCGGGCCGTGAGATCGCCCTCGAAGCGTCCGTGTATCTCCGCGATGTCGATCCCGGCGGTGCCGCAGAACACGCCCTGCTCGGCAATCTGCATGACGCGGCTGTCCATCGCGGCCTCGACCCGGCCTTCGACCACCAGCGTATCGCAGTCGGTGATCTCGGCGCCCTTCAGCTTGATGTCGGGACCGACGATCAGTTTGCTGCCCTTGGTCTCACCCGTACGTGCAGGAGCGGGCGCGGCCTCCGGCTTGGGCGCATCGGCTTGGGCAGGGCGGGCGTTCCCCTGGAGCGGACTCGAATGCGGATTCGATAGGGTCGTTCTGACATCTTTGCGTAGCTCCTCTTCCTTCTTGACGAATAGTCCATCGCGATGAAACATGCTCATCCCCCCATGAATGGTTTGCCATTCAAACCAGGCAAATCCTTTAGCAAGCCTCGTGCCACGACTTCGTTGCAGTGTGTAATCAACGGCTTCGCTTCTCGATATGCCTGCGACATTCCAGTCGCGGTGAGAATGCGCCCGGGAAACCGCTTTACTGTCGCTGCCCCACGACGCAGCGCGCGCAATTCGTTGCACATGGATTGCCTGAAGGTAGCGTGTGGCGGTTTGAGTAATCGCTCACGAAACTGTAAACCGCTGCTGCGCCGGCGGCTGCTGGCGGCGAAAACCGCAACGAATAGAACGGCGTTTTTGCCGATGTCGGCCCGCTTTCCTCCCAGCCCCCCCGGTTGAGAGTTGTTTACTATTGCCGGCGGGACATGTTTTTTCCGCCTGTAGTTGTTCGGCGACAACAGGTGTCGAATTGCGGCGATTCCGTGCGGGCACGGAAAGATGTACAAAAAAGAACGCGACGGCATTGGCCGTCGCGTCCAGAGGGCCGCTTGGACGCGGCCCGTAACCCCGGGGGGAGGAGGGACCCCGGGGTCAGGAAGCCTGTCTCAGTGCTTCAGGCCGGGTCTCAGGAGCAATGCGCCGAATGACGCGATCTTCTCCCTTGCCCAAAATACGGCGTTCACGATGGCTTCGGCGTCCCGCAGGGCATAGGCAGCGCGCTGCCGCTCATGCTCGTTCATGCGGACTTCCGCCAGCCGCTTGGAGATCGTAGTACTTAGTTGAATGCGATTAGCTTTTCTCATGGCATCATTCCTTTCCGGTGACCCACCCTCGCCCGACATCGGGCTTTGGGTTTGCGACCTATCTTGCTGTGTTTACGCCTGAAGTATAGACTCAGTGTGGGCGTGATTGTTGCATCGCAACACCTGATATATTGTTATCGATCAAATTAGTTTATCTAACGTAAAGAGTGCCATGTCGAATCGCCTGCCGCCGCTTAATGCCTTGAAATCATTCGAATCTGCAGCCCGCCACCTGAGCGTCAAGCGAGCGGCCGCTGAATTGAATGTCACCCCCGCTGCAGTGAGTCATCAAATCAAGGCGTTGGAGGAGTATCTCGGCGTGCCACTGTTCCTGCGGCACAACCGCGCCCTGGAGCTGACGGAGGCCGCGCGCTCGGCCCTCCCTAAATTGCGCGAGGGCTTCGATAGCCTCGCGCAGGCCGTGGAGCGGCTGCGCGCGCACCAGGGGACCGGCCAGCTTACCGTGAGCGCTGCGCCTTCGTTTGCCGCCCGGTGGTTCATGCCCAGGCTGCATCATTTTTTCGAGGCCCACCCGGAGATCGACGTGCGCGTGTCCGCGCGTTTGCGCAAACCTGCCTCCGAGGGTCGCGGCAAGCTTGCCGAGCGCACCACGATCGATGCCTGGCTCGCGGATTCCGACGTCGCGATACTTTACGGCCGCGGAGACTATCCGGGTTTCAGAGTGGACAAGCTGCTGCCGCTCACCATCACCCCGATCTGCAGCCCCAAGCTCATTGCCGATCGCGAGCATCCGCTGATTCTGCCGCGAGATCTCAAGGACCATCTGCTGTTACACGACGAAACCGGTGACCTCTACGACGGCGTGACTTTCTGGGAGGTGTGGCTGAAAGCGGCGGGGGTCACCGATGTGGACTTCGCGCGCGGGCCGCATTTCAGCCATGCCGTGCTGGCGTTCGAAGCGGCGGCCGAGGGGCACGGCGTCGTGGCAACCATGCCGGTTCTCGCCGAAGCCGATCTGAACGCGGGACGGCTGGTGACGCCGTTCGCGCTGCGCGTGCCGCTGGAATCGGCGTATTACCTGGTGTGCAGCGAAGCCGCAGCGACCCGGGAATCCGTCGCGGCCTTCAGGACGTGGCTGCTCGAGGAAGCCGCCCGCGACCAGGCGGAACGGCGTGAGCCGTGATCCGAAAGCCGGAAAAGCGTGATCCGCGAATCGTGAGCCGTGAACCGAGTGAACCGCATCTGCGAGGCGTGACCTTACGGATCACAGATCACGGATCACGCTTTCATCGCTACGCCGGCTTCGGCGCCATACGTGCCACCGGCCGCTCGTTGATCGGAAGATTGATGAGCGCCGCGAGTATCCCCATCGCGACCGTGAGCAGCCACATGAGCCGGTACGACCCGGTGCTGTCGAACAGGTACGCGGCGATCCACACTCCCAGGAAGCTGCCGACCTGGTGGAAGAGGAAGGCGATACCGGTGAGCGTGGAGAGGTACTTGACGCCGAATATATCGGCGATGAGGCCGCTCGTGATCGGAACTGTGCCGAGCCACAGGAAACCGATTACGGCTCCGAATAAATACACCGACATCGGAGAAACCGGAAGGATAATGAAAACGGAGATCAGCAGCGCGCGTGTGAAATAAAGAGCCGAGAGCACGTACTTCTTCGTGTAGCGGTTGCCGGCCCAACCCCAGAAATAACTGCCGAAGATATTGAACAGGCCGATGAGCGCGAGCGCCGCCATGCCGGTTTCTGGAGTCATGCCCTGGTCGACCATGTACGCGGGGAAGTGCACCGAAATGAACATCAGCTGGAAGCCGCACACGAAGTACCCCGAGCACAGCAGCACGAATCCGCTATGCCCGAAGGCTTCACGCAGCGCCTCGGGGATGGACTGCTTCTGAAAGGCGGAGGCCTGTGCCCGTTTGTCCTCGGCCAGAACGGCCGACAGCGGCAGGATCAGTATCACGCTGATCGCGAGTATCAGCAGTGCGTGCTGCCAGCCAATCTGATTGATCAGGACCTGGCCATAGGGCAGCATCAGGAATTGCCCGAACGATCCCGCGGAGCCCGCGACGCCGAGCGCCAGGGTGCGCTTTTCCGGCGGAAACGCCCGCGCCACCACGCCGTAGACGATGCTGAAACCACTGCACGACAGACCGACTCCCACCAGCAAACCGGCGCTCAGGGTGAACTCCCAGCCGCTGCTGGAGAACGCCATCAGCACGAGACCGATCGTGTAGAGCAGACTCCCGCCCACCAGCACCCGGACGGCGCCGTACTTGTCGGCGATCATGCCCGTGATCGGTGCCGCGAGGCCGTAGACCAGGTTCTGAAACGCAATGGCGATCGCAAAGGTCTGCCGGTTCCAGTCGAGATCGGCCGTCATCGGCTGCATGAACAGGCCGAAAGTGTGCCGCGTACCGAGCGAGAGCGTCAGGATCAAGCCGCCGCAGATCAGGACGGCGAGCGGCGTCCGCCAGTTGGAACGTGTCATGAGGGCCGGGTGGGCATCATGTAACGCACATTCTAGCAGCCTGTTGGAAGCACCCTCGTGAGCGATCGGAATGAACACGTGCATCATCGCTGCGGACCGGCGCCGAGCCGACAGGCTGTATTGAAGGGACTTCACTGTTTGAGTCAGGGCGTAATTCAACGGTTGACGCTGGGGCGTGCGGCAAGGAAAATACGCCCCCTACGTTCAATTCACGCCGCTGCAGGGATGCACGTAGCTGCGTAGTGGGTGGCTAGCTCAACTGGTAGAGCAGCGGACTCTTAATCCGTTGGTTCGGGGTTCGAGTCCCCGGCCGCCTACCAACTTGTCAGAGGGTTAGCGTAAACGCTGCCCTCTTTTCTTTTGCGACCAGTGTCGTATTT
>CAZQJF010000272.1:0-5111 GCA_964593735.1 uncultured Streptomycetaceae bacterium
ACTCAGTCTGGTATATCGAGCGCGATGCGCAAGGCGCGGTTGAGCAAGTCCGTCTTCTGCGTCGACAGGCTGCCGATATAGTCCGTCAAGACGGATTTTGGCAGGCTCACGACTTCGTCGCAGAGAATACTGCTTTCGTGCTTCAGCCCCTCGCCGGTGCCCACCGGGACTTGCGTCGCGAGACCGTCGTAGGCCGTATACACGGGAGCGCACATGGCGGTGGAGAACCGCGAATCAATGAGCACCTGGCGGCTTACCACCACGAAGACCCGGAAGCGCTTCGGGTCACGACGCGTCGGGTGGGCGACGCGGTACAGCTCTCCGCGCTTCACAGCGGAGCCTGGTAGTCGAGTACTTCCTTCGCTTCGCGGTTGAGCCGGGCCGCGCGGCGGTTGATGATCGCAAGGTCGCGCGCATTCTGCTGGTCACGCAAGAGTGAGGCGATGTAGCTGCGGACGGCGTTCTCGATGAATTCGGAACGATTGGCATCCTTGCCGGCGTGCCGGTCGATCGCCGCCAGTACGGTGTCGGAAAGGGTTACCGATGTCTTGACTTTCATACTACCAACATACTACCAACGGGACGCCTTTGCAAATTCCGGGAATGGAAACACTCCGCGGTCCCGGTTGACTGTTTTTTGGCGTCGTGACGGGCTTGGCGGCGCAGCTTCGTTTTTGATCTTCAGTTCGGCAGAAAGCCATTGACCGCCTGCACAAAGGCCTCCGGCTTTTCGATCTGGGGACAATGCCCGCAGCCGGGAATCTCCAAAAATTCAGCATGGGAGATTTTTGCCGCCAGCTCTCGCGCGAGCACGGGCGGTGTAGTCTGGTCGAGCTCGCCCACCATCACCAGGACCGGGTTGCGGATATCGCCCAGCACCGGCGTGAAATCCAGCTTCGCCAGCGCGAGGCAGGCGGTGCGAAAGCACGCGGGATCGGCCTGCGCCAGCGCGCGCTTGCGTTCCGCGACGATACCCGGGTTCGCCGTGATGAAATCCGCGGGAAACATGCGGCGGATCGCGATGTCGAGCGCGCCGGACATGCCTTCCTGCGCCGCCTTGTCGGCCAGCCCCCGCAGCGGGGCTTTCGCCGCCTCGGGAAACGCCGCGAGCGCATCCGACACGATCAGGCGGTCGAACCGGCCGCCATGGCGCGCGGCGAGCGCGATCGCAATGAAGCCGCCGAATCCATTGCCGAGTATGTCGGTCTGTTGAGGCAGCCGCAGCGCAGTGATGAGCCCCGCGACGCGGTCGGCGTAGTCCTCGATGTCCGGACCGGCGGGACCGGAGCCGCCGTAGCCCGGCAGGTTGACCAGCGTCAGCCGGCGCGTTTTCGCAAGCAGCGGCACCACCCGGTCGAAGGCCGAGCGGTCGGAGAGCAGCGAGTGCAGCAAAACGAGATCGCGCCCCGAGCCGGTCTGCACCATTTCGACCTTCGCGTCCCCGACACGTACGATGGACATCGCCCTCCCCGTTTGCGCAGACTGCTGATCCGCGTATGCATTAAGAATGCGATAATTATCCGCGATATGAACGCTGGCAGCGATTTTCGTCAGTACGTGCTGGAGCTGCTGGCCCCTGTCGGAGCGGTACGTAGCTAACAGCAAATAGCCAGTGATGCGGAGCATCGATGGAAAGGAAATACCATCCTGGAACCTGGCAGCAGCAACGCGCGTTTTCGCCGGTGGTCGAAACCCGCGGAGGCCGGACCCTCTGGCTGGCGGGTCACGGCGGACTGCACGGGGCGGACCAGCCGTTGGACGGGGACTTCGACGGCCAGGCACGCCAGGCGTTCAAGAACCTTGCGGACGCCCTCGCCCGTGCCGGCGGCAAACTCGCCGACATCGTCACGATGACGGTGTTCATCGCGGACTCGCGCTACGGCGACCGTTTCATCGAGATCCGCAAGGAGATGTTTCCCTCGGGAGAGTATCCGGCGAGCGCGCTCATCACCGCCGCCGGCTTTGCGCGGCCGTCCATGCTGGTCGAGATTCAGTGCGTGGCAGTGGTGGCGGATTAGAGACGGCCTTGAAGAACAATTTGAGCCACAGATAAACACAGATGAACACAGATCACAGATAAAGCAATTCGGGCAGGGCCCAAGCCCTGAGCGACATCCGTGTTTATCCGTGTATCTGTGGCTAAGTCCTGCTTTTCGTTGAGACAGGTCCAGTGTCCCGGGCTGTCACCTCAGCCATTCAGCCAATGGACGGGACCCCGGCTCCCCTCTAAAATCACGCGATCGGCATCCCGGACTGACCCGCCTCCGCTTCCCTGCATGAACGCCAATCTCCAGAACATCCCGGTATTCGAGGGCCTGCAGGAAGAGGACGTGCGCGCGCTTGCGGTCAGGGCCGTGGTCAGGAGCGCCCCGAAGAATGCAATCGTCGTCAACGAAGGGGATTTGTCGGATTCGCTCTACGTGATCCTCTCGGGCAAGGTCAAGGTCTACCTCGGGGATGAAAGCGGCAAAGAGCTGATACTCGACATCAAGGGCCCCGGGCAATACTTCGGTGAGATGGTGCTTGACGAGGGTCCCCGTTCGGCATCCGTGATGACGATGGAGGCATCGCAGTTCGCGGTCCTCTCGCGAAACGATTTCAAGAACATATTGCTCAAGCATCCGCATATCGCGCTGCACGTCATCACCAACCTGATACGCCTGACGCGAGGCCTCAACGAGAACGTGAAAAGCCTCGCCATGCTGGATGTCTACGGCAGGGTGGCGCGCCTGCTGCTCGAACTTGCAGTCGAGCAGGAAGGGCATATGGTCATACCCCAGAAGCTCACGCAGAAGGAGATGGCCAACAAGGTGGGAGCTTCCCGGGAGATGATCAACCGGATCCTTCGCGACCTCACGACGGGCGGCTACATCAAGGTCGAAGCCGGCCTGATCAGGATACAAAAAACGCCACCGGCCAGGTGGTAGTGCGCCCGACCCGAAGCCGCACGCCTCGACCCGCCGTGCTGGCTGGCGGGCACGTCAGGCGCCAGCCCCGGCGCTTTCTAAAGACCTGTTGAAACAATGCTTTAGGTTCAAGGGCGGGCCGTTCATGCACCCGTCATCTGGCGGCGGGCCGTGACCGAGTTCACGGCCGCGCTGTGACTACCCTCACTTCAGAAAATCCCTTATTCCACACGCCAAGTGTGCGCGCCTTCATATCGAGCGCACCGCCCCGCCGATACAGTGTGATCCAACGCGAAACAAAAAAACAAAACCTCTGCTGTCACGGTGCAAGGTCGGTGCCGGCGGGGCGAGCAGAAAAGCAAAGACCTTGAACGATCAACTTACAGGGGAAACACCATGTTCAACGCCAGTGACAGCCGCACGGAATCTTCGAGCCCGCTTCGTATTTTAGCCGCCTTGATGTTTGTGCTGATGGTCGGATCCGGGTACGCCGTCTCGACGCAGGTAGGCGCGGTGGACCAGGCCAAGGTGGCTATGCCGGCGATTCCTGCCGCCGGCCCGGACCAGGCGACCACCGACTACTTCCCCGCGCAGTACGTGAACCAGGCGAAAGAAGTCGAGCAGCACATCGAGGCTTTCTAAGAGTACCTAACAAATGAGGGGATACTCCCCTCATGCTCCCCTAAATCAGGGCGCCTATCCTTCTTATTGATAGGCGCTCTACGACTCCCGCAAGCCTCGGCGAATTGGGCGCCCCGCGACGCTCAACCGCCAGGGGGTAGCGGGGTTGAACCGGAGAGGTGCCATGGTGGAAATCTTGTTTGCCGGCGGGCAGATCGTGTGCATGGCCGGATACCTGTACGGCGCGTGGCTGGTGTTCAGGCACGCAGGAAGCATCGGTTCACCGCCGCCTGATAAGCGCGACTACTACCCGCCGCGCCCGGACCGCGAAGACCGGGAAGCGTGGAAGCGGTATCTGGCCTGGGACGTGTGAATCTAGGAGTGTGTCGGACTTTGTCCCGACACACTCCTTAAGCAAAACCGCCCGCAGGCGAAAGCCACGAAATTGGATTCGAAGTGCATGAATTCGACGCCGTGATGTCCTGATTGACAGCCAAAACTGGTCTTTTACCCCGCTCTGCTGCAAGTCTGCGGGCGGTTTTGCATTTAGCAGCCTGTCGGAACTTCAAGTCCGACAGGCTGCTAGGCGGCTTTCGCCTTTTTCCCTTTTGCCTGCGCCGCCTTCGCGTGCATTGCGGCGTACGCGCCGTGCGCGGCGGCTTCCGCATCACCGACGTGCACCGGCAGACCCATATCGGCGACCACGGAGCCGAGCGCCGACAGGCACAGCATCACGTTGTCCGGGCGGCAGGAGTAGCCCAACAGGCCGAAGCGCCAGACCTTGCCCGCGAGCGGCCCCAGCCCCGCGCCGATCTCGAGGTTGAATTCCGTAAGCAGGGTGCGCCGTACCTGCGCCTCGTCCACGCCCGCCGGACATAGCACCGCGTTCATCTGCGGCAACTGGAACTCCGGCTTCACCAGGAACTTCAGTCCCATCGCTTCCAGTCCGGCCTTCAGCGCGGTGTGGTGGCGCTGATGCCGGGCCCAACTATTCGCCAGTCCCTCTTCATTGATCAGCAGCAACGCCTCGTGCAATGCGAACAGCGAGTTGGTCGGCGCGGTATGGTGGTAGGTGCGAGTGGTTTCGCCCCAGTAGCCGAGCAAAAGGTTCATGTCCATGAACCAGGAGTGGATCTTGTCCTTGCGCGCCTTCACGTGATCCACGACGCGCTGGGAAAAGGAAACCGGTGACAGGCCGGGCGTGCACGAGAGGCATTTCTGGCTCGCCGAGTAGATCGCGTCCACTCCCCACTCGTCCACCAGCACCGGCGTGCCGCCGAGCGAGGTGACCGCATCGACGATGGTGAGCGCGTCGTACTTGTGGGCGATCGCTATGAGGGTCTTCGCGTCCGACTGCACCCCGGTCGAAGTCTCCGCGTGCACGAACGCAACCAGGCGCGCGTCGCGGTTCTTCTGGAGCGCGTCTTCGAGCTTCTGGGGATCGACCGGCTCGCCCCATTTGTCTTCGACTACGATCGGGATGCCTCCCATGCGCTCGACGTTCTCGATCATGCGCCCGCCGAAAACGCCGTTGCGGCACACGATCACCTTGTCGCCCGGCTTCACCAGGTTTACGAAGCAATA
>CAZQJF010000273.1:0-5111 GCA_964593735.1 uncultured Streptomycetaceae bacterium
GGCCGCCGGGGCTGGTGCGCTCGCCGATGCGGCGCGCGGGCTGGTGCCGGCCATCCGGCCGCTCGGTCCGGCATTTCACCTGCTGATCGTCGACCTTGCCCTGCCGGCGGTAAAGGGCGCTCCGGTGGAAACGCAGCGCGAGTTGCTCATCGCACTGGAAGCGGTGATCCACGCCGACCGGCGCGTGTCTCTCCACGAGTTCGTGGTGCTCACGCTCGTGCGCACGCAGCTCGAGCCGGCCACCCGGCCCGGCGCCATCAAGTATCGCTCACTCGCCAAGCTGCGCGACGAAGCGCTCGCCCTCCTTTGCCTCGTTGCCTACGCCGGCCGGCGGCCGGGTCCCGAAGGCGACCGGGACTTCGATGCAGCGTTCCGGGCCGGAGCAAAGGAAATGGGGCTGGCCGGAGCGAGCGCGATCGCCCTGGACGCGCTCAAGCTGGACGCCACCGCGGCGGCGCTCGAGAAATTCAAACAGCTCGCGCCCTTGGCCAAGCCCGCGCTGATCAAAGGCCTGTTCGCCGCGGTGTCGGCCGACGGCACGATCCGGATCATGGAAGCAGAGTTGATGCGTCTGGTGGGAGCCGCCGTCAACTGTCCGCTGCCGCCGCTGCTCGAAAACCTCGATCCTGCCACTCTCGTCAGATAGACGAGCCGCGATGAGAAGCGATTTTGTTCTCGGTCTGGGTTCCACGGGCTTCCATCGCATGCACTACGTGGAATGGGGCGATCCCGCCGGCGAGCGCGTGGCGATCTGCGTCCACGGGCTCACGCGCAACGGCCGTGACTTCGACGACCTGGCGCAGGCGCTGCTGCCCGATTTCCGCGTGGTGTGCCCGGATGTCGTGGGGCGCGGCAAGAGCGACTGGCTGCAGGCCAAGGATGCCTACGGTACCGTTCAGTATTGTGCCGACATGACGGCGCTGATCGCGCGTGTCACTGCGCCGGGCGGCGCCGCGCATCACCGCGTCTACTGGGTAGGCACCTCCATGGGCGGCATCATCGGCATGCTGCTGGCCGCCAGTCCGAAGTCACCGATCGAGAAGTTGGTACTGAACGACGTCGGCGCGGTGATTCCCAAGGCAGCCTTGGAGCGCATCGGGACCTACGTCGGAAAGGATCCGAGGTTCAGAAGCCTGCAGGAGATCGAAGCCTGGGAGCGCACGGCCTACGCGCCCTTCGGCCCATTGACCGACGCGCAGTGGCACCATCTGACTGAGCACAACACCAAGCAGCACGAGGACGGCGGCTGGGGCGTGCGCTACGACCCGGGCATCGCGGTCCCGTTCCGGCAGGGGCCGATCACCGACGTGGATCTGTGGCAGTACTACGACGCGATCCGCTGCCCCACGCTGCTGCTGCGCGGCGCGCAGTCGGACCTGCTGACCAGGGACACCGCAGTACAGATGACACGGCGCGGACCGCAGCCGGGGTTGATCGAGTTCGAAGGCATCGGTCACGCACCGATGCTCATGGCCGGGGATCAGGTCAAAGTCGTGCGGGATTTCCTGCTGGAAAATTAGCCGAGGGTGTGGAAAGAAATGAGGGGATACTCACCCGCATGTTCAATGAGGCTCCCCTACCTCAGGGCCGTATTTTATTTTTATACGGCCTCTTAGTAATCAGGACTACAGCGATGCTGTCTCTGCTGCGTTCTTTGCGAATAATCGTGGGCTGGGTGGATTTCATCCTGCTCTCCATACTGGTGTACCTGCTGGCCTGGCTGCCATGGCCGGGCACTCACCCGGTGGCCCGGTTGTTTCCCGTCTGGTGCCGGGCATTCGTGCACGCGCTCAACGTCGACCTGCGGCTGCATCAGAAGAACCGCAAGCGTCTGCCCAAGCGGTTTATCCTGATCGCCAATCATCCATCGGCGCTCGAAGACGTCGGCATCCCGGCGCTGTTCAACGTGGTGTCGCTGGCCAAGCTGCAGGTGCAGGACTGGTTTGTCGCGGGCCGGATCGCCAGGGCGGCCGGCACGCTGTTCGTAGACCGCGACAATCCCGAGTCGCGGCATCAGGTCATCCAGACCATGGTGGATGCCGTCAACGCAGGCCAGAACATCGCGCTCTACCCTGAAGGAGGTTGCAAGGGGCGGCGGCTGTTCCACGAGTTCAAGTCCGGGGCGTTCGAGGTATCGATCCGCACCGGCGTTCCGATCGTGCCGGTATTCCTGCATTACGAAGCGCAGGATGATTTCGAGTGGCAGCCGCCCTATACCCTGCCGGACAAGATCCGGCACATCATGACGGCCGTAAACAACCGCGCCAATTACTATGTGTACGACCCGTTGGATCCCAGGGATTACGCCGACAAGTACGCCATGAAGGCAGCGGCGTACGCGTTGTACGTCCGCTGGAATGCCCAATATCTGGAATAGGTCCTGTGATTGGCTTCCCGGAATGGCCGACGATGTAGTCTGTCACGAGACGCACCGGATGCAAGCGACGTGAACCAGGTTCACCGCCTGCCCCATGCTCCATTACAGCCTGTCGGTTCGTCGATAACCGAGATCGACTACCCAGGCGCTCGCATCGACCATTCCTGACGTCAAGTCCGACAGGCTGCTAGCGTGCCCGGGACGCCGATACCGCCTTTCGGATGAAGTTCTTGCGCTCGACTGGGTCCTTGATCTCGTCGGAAATGAGAAGATAAAGCTCGGCCTCGTCGCGCGCCTTCGCAGCGGCCCGCTTCACCACCACACGGGCGATTGCCCCGATATGCTGAGCGAGCGCCGTTTCGGCGTTCTGCAGCAGCTCGGCGCTGAATTTCTGCGAGATCGCGACATCGGCGGGACGTTGCGCAGTCAGCCCGCTCGCCCTGGTCGTGGACTCGCCGCCGGAGAACTTCCTGAGGAACGCGGCGCGCTCCGTTTCGTCCGCGATCTCGCCAGCGACCGCTCCCACCAGCGCCGGAATCGACGCGGCCTTCTTGGCGGCGTTGCGCACGACGGTAGGCGCGATGGGTCCGATGCGGCGCGACAGCTCGGCCTCGACGCGCTTCAACTGCTCGCGGTCGAGCGTGACGCCGGTAAGTCCGGTCATGCCGCCGGTATCGGCGGGTTTTGCAACGACCGTTGCGCCTGAGCCCAGCGGCACCGTGCGGTCCGCCGAACCGGACTGCGCAACCGCGCCCAGCAGCGTGCGCCTGAACTCAGCGATGCTCTGCGGGCGGTCGTCCTCGTGCGGTTTGAGCGCCCAGTCGATGGCGGCCAGGAACTCCGCGGTGTAGTGGGCCGCGCTCGCCGCGCTCGCCGCGGGGGGCATGATGTCATTTCTCACGCGCGAGGCGGCCTCGACCGGACGCTCGCCGGTGATCATCCAGTACAGCACGCCGCCGAAGGCGTAAAGATCGCTCCACGGGCCCTGCTTGCCGTGGGTGTGGTACTGCTCGAATGGCGCATAACCCGGGGAAACCACGGCGGTCAGCGCTTGGCCGCCGCCCATCAGCTGGCGCGCCGACCCAAAGTCGAGCAGGACCGGAGAGCCGTCGTCGCGCATGAATATGTTGGCCGGTTTGACGTCGCGGTGGAGATAGCCCGCCTTGTGGATGACCTCCAGACCGTCGAGCAGGGGGCCGGCGATCGCGATGAGCGCGTGCTGCGCAGGCGGCCGGCGCGTCCCCATCCATTGCGTGAGCGGCTGACCCTCCACAAACTCCATCACCATGTAGCCGGTCCTGTTCGCTTCGAAGAAGCGCATCACCCGCACGATGTTGGGGTGGCGGAAGGAAGCGAGCGTGCGCGCCTCGTCCATGAAACGCTGCAGCCCCCACTGGTAGGACTCGGCGGCGGACGACGACTTCGGCTGCACCGTGCTGTCCTCGCCTCGCGCGGCGATGTCGTTCGGCAGGTATTCCTTCAGCGCGACCCTGAGATTCAGGTTCGCGTCGACTGCAAGATAGGTCAGCCCGAATCCGCCCGCGCCGAGCAGGGAGTCGATGCGGTACTCGTGCAGCGCGTAGCCGCTGGGCAGCGCGTTTACGGCGGTGGACATGCCCTAGCGGCTCGCTTCCGCCGCCGGGTGACCAGTGACTGGTGACCGGTGACCGGTTACTCTCTCAAACATGCTACCACCCTCGAGACGAATCGTTGATGTCGACTTCCTGCTGACTTTGGTTTTCGAATCACAGGTCACCAGTCACTGGTCACTGGTCACTATTTTTCAATCATCTCTATGGCCTTCTCCAGGCTACGGCGCATGCGGTTGAAGGACCTTGCGAGCAGCGATACCTCGTCCTTGCCCGTTTCGCTGAACTCGGGAATTTCCATGTTGCCGGTGCTGACCTCGTCGGCTGCCTTCGACATCTCGGTGATCGGCCGCACGATGAGGGCGCTCATCATCACGTTCAGTATGATGAACAGCACCACGAATACCGCGGTGAGCGATCCCATGAACGCGTAGAATGCGCGGTTCGCGTTCTGGATCGGCAGCGACATCGGCACCGAAACGATCTGCGCGCCTATCACTTCCATGTGCTTCCAGCCGAAGCCGTTGTTGGGGCCGTAGATTTTGACCATGGCGGGCGGCGCCTCGGCCGCCGTGGTGTGACAGGCGAGGCAGGCCTTGTCCTTGATCTGGAAGGCCCGCGCGAGGTAAAGCGACTGCCCGGTGGGGGTATCGCGGATCCCGCTGATCTCGCCTCGGTCGGGGTTGTTGCGAAAGGCGTTCACGATGTCCGACTCCCACTCCACCGCCTTGTTGCGCGGATTGGTGGGGTTGAGCGTGGCCTCCTTATAGGAGTAGTCCGCGTACTTCTTGCGCAGCGAACTCATGATCTCGGTCGCCGAATACGCCGGCACGCTCTGCGGATGGAAAATCTCCTCGCTATACGGGATCAACGGCCTGATTTGGGTATTGGTGTAACCGCGCATGGAGAGTGCCGCCTCCATCATCACGCCGGCGCTGCGCAGCACCTCATCTTGAGCATTGCGCTGCAGCAGGTCGTGCGAGATGTAGCCGGTGACACCCAGGCCGAGTGCGAACACTACCAGCAGCACCAGGTTGAACTTGAGTCGAAGTCCCATTGTTGTCCCCCTAGGAGTGTGTCGGACTTTGTCCCGACACACTCCTTAAGCAAAACCGCCCGCAGGCGAAAGCCACAAAATTGGATTC
>CAZQJF010000274.1:0-5095 GCA_964593735.1 uncultured Streptomycetaceae bacterium
GGCGTCATCGTCGATTACCTGATCCGCGAGAAGGTGCCGTACGTCTTCGGGCTGTGCGGCCACGGCAATATCGGGTTCATCGACGCGCTGCACGCGCGCGCCGGTGAGATCAAGACGATTTCAGTGCATCACGAAAGCGTCGCGGGTTTCATGGCCGACGTTTATTACCGCGTGTCGGGCCAGCCGACGGCGACGTTTACATCGTGTGGACCCGGGTCGGCGAATCTGCCGATCAGCCTTGCCAACGCGTTCTTCGACTCCGTGCCGTTCTACGCGGTAACGGGCAACATTCCGACCAGCCAGTTCAACCGCGGCGCGTTCCAGGAGACCTACCGGCACTATCAGGCCGATTTTCCCTCGACGGTGCGTGCCTACTGCAAGCGCGTGTTCCAGCCCACGACGGCAGCGCAGTTGCCGGTCGCGGTGCGCCTGGCGTGGAAAACCATGGTTACCGGGCGCCCGGGTCCGGTGGTGCTCGACGTGCCGTTCGACATGTTCAACGAGCCGATCCCGGAGGAAACGCCGCGGCCGGAGGATTGGAACGCCAACATTTCCTGCCGCTGCGGCGCCGATCCGGAAGGGGTTTCCAAGGCGGCCGACATGCTGATGGCGGCGCAGCGCCCGGTCATCCTGGTCGGGCAGGGCGTCCGCTACGGCGGCGCAACGAAAGAACTGCGCGCGCTTGCGGAGAAGCTCCGGATCCCGGTGGCCATGTCTGCGAGCGGCACCGGCGCCATCGACAGCGAGCATCCGCTGGCGCTCGGACTCGTGGCTCGCAACGGACCCTATCAGGCCAATCACGCCGCGCGGCAGGCCGACGTGCTGCTCGCACTGGGCGTGCGGTTCGACGACCGCACGTCGAGTTCGTGGATACCGGGCTATTCGTTCACCATCCCGCCGACGAAACTCATCCACGTCGACATCGATCCGGACGAGATCGCGCGCAACTACCCGGTTGCGCTGGGGTTGATGGCGGACGTGCGCACCTTCCTGAGGCAACTGCTAGCCGAGATCGATACGCGCCTCGCCCGCGGGCAGATGCCCGCCGAGCGCGGCGCCTGGCTCGACGCCATCGCGGGCTACCGCAAGGAGTGGGAAGACTTCATCGCTCCCGGGTTCAAGGCGGATACCACCCCGATCGCCCCGCAGCGCGCCGTGCAGGAAATCGACCGCGCCCTCCCGGAGGATGCAATACTCGTGAGCGACATCGGCGTGCACCACAACTGGCTCATCCAGTTCTGCAAGCCAAGGCGCCCGGATTCCCTGATCGGCTCCATGGGCTTCGGTCCGATGGGCTTTGGCGTTGCCGGAGCGCTGGGCGCCAAGCTCGCGGCTCCGGACCGGCCATGCGTCGCCGTGGTCGGGGACGGCGCATTTCTGATGCACGCCAACGTGCTGGCGACGGCCTACGAGTACGACATCCCGGTCGTCTACCTGGTATGGAACAACTACGCTTACGGTTCGATCCGCGGGCTGCAGCGCGGGTATCTCGGCGGGCGCGAGCTTGCCACCGACTTCAAGCATCCCGGCACCAACAAGCCCTACAACCCCGATTTCGCTGCGATGGCGCGTTCGGCAGGGATCGCGGGGGTGAGCGTGGACCGCGCGGCCGATCTCGCCGATGCCGTGCGCGCAGGTATCGCCAGCGGCAAACCGTGCGTCATCGACGCCAACATCGACGGCAACCTGAACCCGGGCGGGGCGGGTATCTGGGAGCTGCCCGGCATGGGGCGCAGCAAACCGGCGATCGGCAAGCAGTACGTCCCTGAAGGTTAGAATAAGGGACGCATCCCGGCGCGCTCGCGCCCACGGCGGCGCAATTCGATCGGAGGAACCCTGATGGCACGTACCGAGACCCGGTGACCAAGCCTTCGACGCCGGAACAGTTCAATAATTTTGTCCGTGCCGAAGTTATCAAAGTGAGGCGCTCCGGGATGGTGGCATCAAGATCGAGTGAGGAGAGGGGAAGGCTCTACGGCAAGGAATGAATAGCATTTCAATTTCGATCAGGGGGTAATCGGAGTGTCCGCGACGAGAAAGAAGCCCGAGGAACTGCGCAGCTACCGCTGGTTCGGCGGCGGCGACCTGAGCGCGCAAGGCCACCGCTCCCGCGCGCTGCAGATGGGTTATACGCGCGCGGATTTCGGCGGCAAGCCGGTGATCGGCATCATCAACACGTGGAGCGACCTGCTGCCTTGCCACGCGCATTTCCGCACCCGTGCCGAGGAAATCAAACGCGGCGTCTGGCAGGCGGGTGGATTCCCGGTAGAGCTTCCGGTCATGGCGGTGAGCGAGACCTTCCAGAAGCCGAGCAGCATGATGTACCGCAATTTCCTCGCCATGGAAACGGAGGAGATGCTGCGCTCGCACCCGATAGACGGCGCGGTGCTGATGGGCGGCTGCGACAAGACGACGCCCGCGCTCGTTATGGGCGCAACCTCGATGGGCCTGCCGTTCATTTACATGCCGGCGGGACCGATGTTGCGCGGAAATTGGCACGGCGAGCCGCTTGGCTCGGGTACCGACCGCTGGAAGTATTGGGCGGAGCTGCGCGCCGGCCGCATCACCGACGACGACTGGCGCGAGGTCGAGGAAGGTATCGCGCGCTCATACGGGCACTGCATGGTGATGGGCACCGCCTCGACCATGACCTCGGCAGTGGAAACGCTCGGATTGACGCTGCCGGGAGCGGCCTCGATCCCGGCCGCCGATTCCAGCCATCCGCGCATGGCGAGCGCGACCGGCCGCCGCGCCGTCGAGATGGTGTGGGAGGACCTGAAGCCTTCGGAGATCCTGACGCCCCGCGCTTTCGACAATGCGATCACGGTGGTGCACGCGCTCTCCGGCTCGACCAACGCGCTGATCCACCTGATCGCGATGGCGGGACGCGCCGGTGTTGACCTGAAGCTCGACCGTTTCGACGAGATCGCGCAACGCGTGCCGGTGCTCGCCAATCTGCGGCCGGCCGGGCAGTATCTGATGGAGGATTTCTACTACGCGGGAGGCTTGCGCGCGCTGCTCACCGAGATCACTACGCTGCTGAATACGGACTGCGCCACCGTCAACGGCAAGACGCTGGGCGAGAACATCGCCACGGCGAAGATCCACAACACCGACGTGATCCGCACCCGGGAAAAGGCGCTGTCGCAGAGCGGCGGGCTGGTAGTACTGCGCGGCAACCTTGCGCCCGACGGCGCGGTGATCAAGCCGCTCGCCGCCGAAGCCCGCCTGCTCAAGCATACGGGGCCGGCGGTGGTGTTTACCGACTATGCCGATCTGCGGGCGCGAATCGACTCGGATGACCTCCAGGTGGACGAGAACTCGGTGCTGGTGATGCAAAACGCCGGTCCGCTGGGCGCGCCGGGCATGCCCGAATGGGGCCAGCTCCCGATCCCGAAGAAGCTGCTGAAGAAAGGCGTGCGCGACATGGTGCGTATCTCGGACGCGCGCATGAGCGGCACTTCCTACGGGACCTGCGTGCTGCACGTGTCACCCGAGGCGCACATCGGCGGGCCGCTCGCGCTGGTACGCAATGGCGATCTGATCGAGCTCGACGCGGAGAACCGCAAGCTCGAGCTCAAGGTGAGCACCGGGGAACTCGAAAAGCGCCGCGCGGCGTGGAAGCCGCGGCCGCCGCATTACACGCGCGGCTACGGGGCGATTTTCTCGCAGCACGTGACGCAGGCGAATAAGGGCTGCGACTTCGATTTCCTGCATCACGGTGCGCCTACGCCGGATCCCGATACGCACCATTGACAGCGCCGGCTCAAAGCGCCGCAGGGCCAGAGACCGCCGGTCGAGCCGGCATCAGGTGAGTCGTAGGGACCCGCGCAGCGGAGCGCGACCGCCCCGCCACCGTGGCCACCACCAGCATGTCGAGCATGCAGTAGAACGCGCCGGCAGCGAGCGGCGGGTTTACGGTGGTAAATCCGAGCCAGGGAGCTTCCCCGGCCCACGTCCAATTGCCGAGCCAGGTGCCGTAGATCTCCATCGCGAGCGACAGCACGAACATCACGGCGTAAAGCTTGCTCGCGCGCCCGGACAACAGGCAAAGCAGAAACAGCGCGAAGAGCAGCGCATCCAACGTGCCAATCCCGGTTACCGCGAGCAGGAATACGAACGGGGTCGCGGCGAGCGGCACGAACCAGACTATCCAGTCCTTCACGTAGCGCGAGAGGATGCCGCCGAGCATGAACAGCAGCGCATGGCCTGGCGGGACGAACAGCGGTATGTTGGCGAGCCGGTATTCGTAAAGTCCCCACACCAGTGACAGGAAGATCTCGCCGAGGGTCGCGTAGAACACGCACACGGAGAGGCTCAACTGTTCTTCGGCCGGCGCGCCGCGCAACCAGTAGAGCAGAACCGCCCACAACCCGAGGTTGGTGAGCGTCTGCCCCCAGAACTCGACGGTCTGGTCGAGCAGGAGGCCGCCGGCGATGATGCCGGCAATTCCGAGCGCTCTGAGCGTCCGCTGGTTACTCAGCGCCTGCATCTTTGCGTTTTCGGTTGAAACCGCGAGCGACTTCAACCTGCCACGACTTGACGTGGGGCACTGTCGGCGGGACGGCGGTAAAGATGGTGTGCACTGACTCATGGATAAGGTGGAATTGTCCCGGAATTTATACCACCGATACATGACATCCTGGGAGACCCGCAGGAGCAGCAATAAGGTTGTGAGCGGGTCTCGTCATCGGCCGGATCGACAATCCCGGGCTAAGTCACTGCCCGGCGCAATAACGAGTGTGGGGCAACCCACATCAAAGTAAACGCTCACATCGGCGTCTTTGCCGTCTAAGAAAGAAATAGCGCTCCTCCCCACGCCAGAAAAAAACGCCGCCGCAAGCCGCGGCGTTTCGTTTCTTGAGGACGGACGAAATCAGAGCGTCGCATCCTTCGTGAGGACTTCCTAGAGCGTGTTCCGGATGAATGGCAGCAGGTATCCTGCTCCCGCCGGTCCGGAAGCCGGATCCTGAGCGCCAAACCGCGCAACAACAGCTAAGTGGTTTGACACTAACGGGAAATCTCCCGATAATGTCCGGTTTCGTTCGGAGGGGTGCCCGAGCGGCTAAAGGGGGCAGACTGTAAATCTGTTGGC
>CAZQJF010000275.1:0-5070 GCA_964593735.1 uncultured Streptomycetaceae bacterium
TACTCGCATTCCCAGTTGTTAGAAATATGGCCGTATCCGGCCTATCACGGTTGCAAAATGCCGTCGCCCCCGCGTCAACACCTTGGTGGACTCCTCTCGTCGTCTCCGGGCCCGTACTTGTGCATCCAGTAGAGTTCCGGGTCCTGGCCGCGGGTGGTGACCGGATTCAGCGGTATGTCGGCCGTGCGCTTCGCCTGCACGACGGGGTTGTCCTCCTCCATCCCTGCTTCCTCGCGCGAGGGGATGAGCAAGCGCTTGTCCTTCTCGTGGCGGATGGCGTCCATGCGCTTGCCGGTGCGCTCCGCGTCGCTCTTCGATGCCTTGCGCCCGGCCATCGTACGCTTACGCCTCGCTCCGTCGCTGCGCGCGCCCGTTGGCCGCGACAATCGCGTCGAGCTTCTCGGTAACCTCCGTTGCCAGCTCCTCCACCGGGATCGTCTCCGCGAGTTCGTAGTAGCTCTTCTTTCGCATGATTGCAGGGTCGAAGCCGAGGCGCGTCAGGTAGTTTCTGAATAGCGGATCGAGAAATTCATCGCTGACCTTCAGCTCACCATCCCACGGCGAGGGTTTGCCTTGAACCGCCAGCGCCGCTTCCAATTCTGTGATTGAAACATTCATGGCTTCGGCACGCCGCTGTGCCTCGATCTGGTCGATCAGATCCGCTCGATCCAGGTCGCTCTCCGCCCATGCCAGCAAAGCGCGCCGCGTGCAAACGTAGCTCTCTATTTCACGCCTGGACCACATCGTTTCGGTGAGGACAGCAGGATCATTCTGCAACACCATTGGATTGTCCAGTCGGTCAAATATCGCTAGACCCACCAAGTCCTGCTTTGCTTCGCGCAATCCATAGAAACGGTCCCGAGCCGTTGGGGGTGTATTGCTCTCCACGAAATCCACGTACGCGTCGTCCAGCACGGCCGCCGCGGCGTGACCCAGTCTCCTGGCCAGCGTTCTGAGGATGGCAAGGTCCGTCGAGCCCTCCAGATACAACACCCAGCCCTTCTGTTCGGCGGAAAGGTAATGTTCGTAACCGATTTCGACCAAAGACTTCCGGAGTTGAGAGCCTTGGTCGTTGATGCGGTGTGGCCTGCCAAGAAATCCGATTACCGTGTCGCGGCCGGCGGCTTGCTTCAAGACAACTTCCGAGTGACTGGCGGCGATCATCTGACTCGCCTGCGCCAAGGCCACATCGCTGATGAGGTCATAAATTCGACGCTGACGAAGCACCTCCAGGTGTGCGTCGGGCTCATCCAACAGTAGCGTGGACCCCGGGTTTGCATACAGATACGCGAGGAGCAGCAAAGTTTGCTGCAATCCACGACCCGCCGAAGAAATATCCAGTTCGATGCCGCGCTCGAATCTGTAGCGCATGTCGATTTCGCCGCGCAGCGTATTGAATTCAGGCGCAAGTAACTGTACGCCAAAGAGCGCTCTTACGTGGCCGGTGATCTCGTCCCAGGATGCCTTTCGCTCGGTGGCAGCGACGATGCTGTAGCACAGATTTCGCAGCACCTGGGCGGTCTGCCCCTCACCAATCAGAACGGCGATACGGCCTGGCTCGATCTTTGGCTCAATGGATGCCAAACCCGACATGGGCGGGAGATATGCGACTCGAACGGTTTCCGCCAGAAGCTTGAGCCGCACCAATGCCGCATCGTCAATAGGGGCGAATGGGCGGCAGTACACGGATTCCGGATTAGCGTAATCGAACTCAAAGCCCTGCTCCCACGCATTTCCATTGCGGACACCCGCGAGGGTGATGCGAATCAGGATATTCGGCTTTTCATTGACGCGCGCGCCCTGCCGGACATGGCGATCGAACCAGAGCAAGCTGGCGTCCGGCACGGGAAGCGCGATCAATTCGCGGCGGTTCAACGTGGCGCCCGTGCGTTCCTTCGCGCTACTGCGAACTCCTCTCTTGCTCACCCAGGTTTTCAAGCCCGCTTCCCAAAGGGCGATCGCCTGCAACGCGGTCGTCTTGCCGGAATTATTGGGTCCGACAAAAACAACGGCCCGACCCAGTTCAATCTCGGCATGATCGAGGCGCTTGAGATTTTCGATGGTGAGCTTCGTCAGCACTGGTTTGAATGCCTGGGAGATTGTCGAGAAGCTCTAGAGGTTATCATTTTCAGATTCTTTCCATGCTCTTGCCATCGAGCTGGCCTTGCTCTCCTTATTCCGCATCGTTTTTCGCAGCGGTCTCCTGCGGTTTGATCACTTCGTAGCCGACGATTTCATAGTCTGCCCCCCGCGTCTGCAGATCCGTGAGCCTGAGCAGGGAGAGCCGCTCTTTGTACCACAGGTCGACCTTGCGGGCTGGAGCGAACCAGCCGGCAGGCACTACCAGTTGCTGGCTGGCCTGGTCGAGTAGAAACGCCGGCCCGACGGTTTGATACTGGCCCGGTACCACGTCCCTCGCCCGCACCACCGCTACTTGCGCTTCGGACGATACGAACCGCACCCCGGCAGCTATCCCGCCCCCATCGCTGTCGGTGAATTGCTGCAGCCAGCGCACTTCCGCGAGCGCAAACCCGGAACCGTTCTGCACGCCCTTCAGATCTACCGCCAGCAACTGGCCGCGGCGAAGCTGGGCCCCCGGCTGCGGACGTCTTGCCCGCATGCCCGAGGCGCTGTGGTCCACGGTCTGCCAGCTCTCGACTGGATTCGACGGCTGATCCGAGGACCACGCCAAGGTGGTTCTCACGAACAAGGCCGGTTCCCCCGTGTACATGCCGAATTCCCTTGGCATGGTCAGCGGCTCGCGGCTCGCAAACTCCGAAATTTCGCGAAACCCGATCGCGATAGCTGATTGTCCGTGCAGCGACTGGCGTGGCGTTTCCCTGATTTCTCCACCGCCACACCAGATTCGCCTCAAGCGCGGCAGCAATGCCGCCAGATCGGCCTGGGCCACGGTCGCGAGGCCGATTTGTTCGGGAGTGCCTCCGCCGCGCAGCTGTTGCACACACCAGTTCAATGCCCCGTCGATCTTGGTGGTGTTGACGAGGTGGGTGACGCCCCCTACCGCGACGACGCGGATCCGTCCGGTGCGCTGGATCCCGACTCCCGCCACCCCCCCCGGTGGCCGCGCCCTGCCTTCGACTTCGCTGCTATCGAGCATCGCCAGCTCGACCAGGTCCGCAAACAGCGCGGTGAGCAACAGGGTCGCCTCGAGGCTGCGATGCGTCATCGCTCCCGCCTGGGCTATCGAGAGCAGCAATGCACGCCCGTAAGTTTCGTGCGCCGTCGCCATCCCTCGCGGATAGAGGAGGTCGGGAACCTGAACGGCATCCAGTTTCTCCCGCACGGCCGTCTGCATGCGCTGCTGGAGCCCTTTCCATAGCGCCAGGCCAACGCTTTGCCGGGCGCGGTAATGCTCGATCATCTGGTTCACGATGCAGGCCATGGAGCGTTGCAGCGCGCCTGCCGCGTCTTTCCGGAACGGGTCGCCGGGCGGCGCGGCCAACGCCGTTTCGGCCGCTCGCTGATACAGCCTTTCGAAGGCATGGAGCAGCGCCATCGCGCGCCCGAATCGCGCCGCTTCTTCTTCGCCCAACGGCAATGCACGGTCCGTGTAGCCTGAACGGTAGCCGACGATCAGTTCGTCGCCGGGCGGCCTCAACACTTCCGCTATTTCCAGGAGCGCGCGGGGCGCGAGAGCACGTCCTTCAAGCCGGGACAGAAGCTGAATAATCGACTGACATGCCTCGTCCTTGTTGGTGCGGGACCAACCCGCGATTGCAGTGGACGCTTCTCTTGCCGAAGAGATATCTGTATCAATCACTGGAGCGATTCGACACAGGGCCTGCGGATGGAAGTCTCTCACGAATAACCCGCTCGATCGCCGGCAGCTCCGCATTCACAGTGAGCGGCTTCGCGCTCTGGCTGATGGCGACATCCGGATCCTTCAAGCCATGGCCGGTCAGCGTGCACACTATCGTGCTGCCTTCGCCTATCCGGCCCAGCTCGAGATCCTTCAGGACACCAGCGAGGGCGATGGCGGAGGCGGGCTCGCAAAATATCCCTTCGGCCTGCGCGAGGAGCTTCTGCACGTGCAGGATTTCCGCGTCACTGCACTCCGCGAACCAGCCTCCCGATTCGCGTCCGGCAGCGACGGCCTGCTGCCACGACACCGGGTTGCCGATGCGGATGGCCGTCGCAACGGTTTCGGGATTCTCGACGGGGCGCCCGCGCACGATAGGGGCGGCTCCGGAAGCCTGGTAGCCCAGCATGATAGGCCGGCGTTCCGCGATGTGCTGCTTGCGGTACTCACGCATGCCCGCGGGCAGCTTCAGGGCGAGCGTCTCCTCGCCGGCCGATTCCGAGTAGCCGATCCAGTGCGCGGTGATGTTGCCCGCGTTGCCGACCGGCAGCGCGTGATAGTCCGGCACGTCGCCCAGCGCTTCTATCACCTCGAACGCGACGGTCTTCTGTCCCTGTATGCGGTACGGATTGATGGAATTGACGACATTGACCGGCAGCGCCTTTGCCACCTCCTGCACCAGGCGCATGCCGTCGTCGAAGTTGCCCCGGATCTGCACCACCACCGAGCCGTGCATCATCGCCTGCGAGAGCTTCCCGAGGGCTATCTTGCCTTCCGGAATCAGCACGAAGCACGTCATGCCGCCGCGTGCGGCGTAGGCGGCGGCGGAGGCGGAGGTGTTTCCGGTGGAAGCGCAGATGATCGCGCGCGCGCCTTCCTCCGCCGCCCGCGTGACCGCCATCGTCATGCCCCGGTCCTTGAACGAGCCGGTGGGATTCAATCCTTCGAACTTGGCATAGAGCCGGACCTTCTTGCGCACCAGCCCCGGCAGGTTGCCGAGCTCGATCAGGGGCGTCGCGCCCTCGTTCAGCGAAATCGGGCGCGTCCCGGCCGCGACCGGCAGCCGGTCCCGGTACTTGTCGATCAGTCCGGTATACATATCAGTTTCGAGTTTCTAGTTTCGGGTTTCGGGTTTCGGGTTTCCAGTTCAACCCCAACATCACTCAACAGTGGTTACTCGAAACTGGAAACTCGTAACTCGAAACTCAATTCAGTTCTTCCAGCCTGATGCGCGTCACCTTGCCGATCAC
>CAZQJF010000276.1:0-2488 GCA_964593735.1 uncultured Streptomycetaceae bacterium
TCTCCCTCCGGGAGAGGGATTGAGGGTGAGGGAAAGAAGCTGTGCACTACAAGCTCATTTTGTAACCGATAGAACTATCAGGGAATCAGCCCTTCGACAAACCGCGCAAAGCCTGCAGAACCTCTGCGTTATCGGGAAAACGGCCCGTGCGGTGTTTGGAATAAATCAGCACGCCGTCCACGGTGACGTCGAACACGCCACCGCCGCCCTTGATGAGTTCCGCCTGCACGCCGATCTGTGAGGAGATTTCCGCCGCCAGACTGGCGGCCCGGGGGAGGTAGCTTCAACTGACGCAGTACTGGATGGTGACGCGCATGATCCGGTTCTGGCTGGAACGATAATGATACGTCAGGGCTCGGCCGGCCCGCCCCCTTTATCGCGCTCCTGGAAAGGTTTAATGTGGACGTCGTGCGCACATTATGGACTGTGCGCCGCCAGCCTCGGCCACGACCGTGGCCGTGACAACAACTATATTGGAGGAGTGGCCATGAACCACAGCATCCGTGCTTCGCGTTTCGTCGTCCTGGCACTACTGGCGATCTCGCCTTGCAGCGCACTGGCGCAGGCCGCCTTGGAGAAGTATCCGAATCGCCCGTTGCGCTACATCGTGGCCTTCCCTCCGGGCGGCGCGTCCGACATCGTCGCCCGGATCGTTGCGCCCCCGCTGGGCGAAGCCCTCGGCCGGCAGATCGTCGTCGACAACCGCGGCGGCGCGTCCGGAACCATCGGCGCGGAAATAGCGGCGCGCGCGACACCGGACGGGTACACGCTGTTCGCCTGCAACATTGCATCGCTCGCGGTGAGCCCGGCGCTCTACAGCAAGCTCACGTACAATGCCCTGCGCGATTTTGCGCCGATCGGCCTGGTCGCCAGCAATCCCAACGCGCTCTCCGTCAATCCCACGGTACCGGCGAAGTCGATCGCCGAATTCATCGCCCTTGCGAAATCCAGCCCCGGCAAGCTCAACTATGCCTCGGCCGGCGTCGGGACCTCGCCGCAACTGTCGATGGAGTTGTTCAAGATGGAGAGCAACATCAACGTCGTCCACATCCCCTACAAGGGCATACCCGCGGCCATCCTCGACCTCATCTCGGGCCAGGTCCAGGCGATGTTCTCCACCGTGCCCTCGGTGGTCGGGGTGAGCCGCGCGGGCAAGATCCGCGTGCTCGGCGTGACGTCCACCACGCGCTTTCCCGAGTTGCCCGACGTCCCGACCATCGCCGAGTCGGGCATGCCCGGCTTCGAGGTCATCTCCTGGCAGGGTCTGTGTACCCCTGCCGGCGTGCCGAACGCGGTGCTCGCCCGGCTTCGCGCCGGTCTCGCCCAGGCCCTCGGGATGCCGGAGACGAGCAGGCGTCTGGCGGCTTCGAGCTTCCAGCCCAACCCGCTGACGTCCGAGAAGTTCGCGGCGTTCATCCGTGCCGAGCACGGCAGGTGGGCCAAGCTGGTGAAGGACGTCGGCATCCCGCCGCGTTGAAAAATGGGGTCGGGTTCGGATTTGTGTTTGTAGAAAAGTGAACCTGACCCTATTTAGGCTAAGGAAAATACTCCGATATCGGAAACTTGGCCAGTTGATGTCATTCACTTCACGCGAACATGCTTCACGACCCGCCGGCGCCGTCCCCACGGCCCGGCGCGCACGACGTACAGATCGCCGTGAGAATCGCCCCAGATGCCATGACACGAGCGGAAGCTGGGATCGCCCCAATGCGCGAGGCGCTCGCCGTTCAGATCCAGGACGCTGACCATTCCGCTGTTGTGCTCGACGATGTACACGATATTCGCGCAGTCCACGTAGAGCACCGCGGGGCCGATCAGCCTGGTTGGCCATATCTGCAGGAGCTTGCCGCTCTGGTCGAACACCTGGACGCGGTCGTTCTCGCGGTCGGCCACGAGGACGCGCCCGTCCTTGTCTATCCACACCCCGTGCGGCAGGTTGAACTGTCCCGGTGCGGCGCCGGGCTCGCCCCACGAAAAAAGATGCGTGCCGTCCGCGGCGAACTTGTGCACCCGGGCGTTGCCGTAGCCGTCGGTGACGAACATCTCTCCGGCAGGGGTCACGGCGATATCCGTGGGCAGATTGAAAGGACCGCCGCCGTGCGTCACGTGCTGCCAGGCATCCGACTTGAAGTAGTCCGGCGCCACGCCCGTGTCCGAGCGGAAACCCTTCGTGCCGATGGTGCGCAGCAATTTCCCCGAATCGCTGAACAGCATCATCTGCGCGTGGTCCCGGTCCACCAGCCACAGGTTGTCGTCCCGGTCGGCCCGGATCGTATGCGGAAAGGCGAACAGGCCGGCCCCCCACGAAGAAAGATAGTTGCCGTCGCGGTCGAAAACGACGACGGGATGCTCTTTCGAGCGGCTGAAGCAATAGACGCGGTCCCTGGAATCCACCGTCACCGACGCGGTCAGCATCTCCATGCCGTCCGGCACGCGCGCCCAGTCTTCGTGCACTTCATACGTGTGCTTGCCGCTGCCCACCACGGTT
>CAZQJF010000276.1:2588-5065 GCA_964593735.1 uncultured Streptomycetaceae bacterium
ACGCCCGCCGGTACTATTATCGCTTTCTTCGTGTCCTTCGTGCCTTCGTGTTTCAGCTTTGCCCTGGCGTCCTTGGTGCTGAAACTGTCAACTGGAGTAAGCTAGCGCTGCGCCAGCAGGAGCCGGGGGAGGAACGGATGAGGATCACCGCAGCAATCGCAGCAGTATCGCTTTCGCCTCATCGCGTTTTTCCCGGCGGTACTCCGTCTTGAGCGCAAAGTCGGCCGTCGCAGCGTACTCGCCCTTCCGCGTCCGCAGCTACCGCTTTCAATGGCCGGCGGATCTGTGCGCATCGTGGGGCTTCGAGATGGAGACCATCATTCTCGGCTGGTACGTCCTCGTCGAGACGCAGTCGGTGCTGATGCTCACGGTGTTCGGGGCGCTGCAGTACCTCGGCACGCTGTTCGCGCCGTTGTCGGGCGTGCTGGGTCAGCGGATCGGCAACAAACGGATGATCTGTGCCATGCGCGGCACGTACGCAGTGCTCGCCTCGGCGCTCATGACGCTGGCGCTGACCGGTATGTTGATTCCCCTCCACGTCTTCATTTTCGGCGTGCTGCTGGGCCTTTTCCGGCCGTCGGATCTCGTGATGCGTTACGCGCTGATCGGCCAGACGATCCCGTCCGAACGCCTCCTCGGGGCGACGAGTATCTCCCGCACCACGCAGGATTCCGCTCGAATCATGGGCGCGTTGACCGGCGCAGGCCTCTCCTCGGCGCTGGGGATGGGGTATGCCTATATGGTGATCGCCGGCTTGTACGCGACGAGCTTTCTGCTGTCGCTCAACGTGGCTGGCAGGAGCACAATACAAGCAGGGGCAGGGGCACGAAGCGATGTATTGCACCACGCGCGGGGCGCAACTTCGCCCTGGCGCGACCTGCTCGATGTCCTTGCCTACGTGTGGAACACGCCACGCCTGCTCGCGGTGATGTCCGTCGCCTTTCTCGTGAATCTTACGGCGTTTCCGATCATGACGGGATTGATGCCGTACGTGGCGAAAGAGATCTATCACACGGGTCAGACCGGCGTGGGCTATCTCGTTGCGAGCTTCGCGGCCGGCGCGCTGTTGGGCTCGCTTGCCCTGACCCGCTATGGCGGCTACATACGCCCTGGCCGCATGATCCTGGTGTTTTGCGGAGTGTGGTACCTCGTGATCCTCGTCTTCGTGCAGATGCCCGGCGCGACCAGCGGCAGCATGGCGCTCATGTTCGCCGGACTGGCGCAGAGCCTTTGCCTTGTTCCCCTCTCGGCGATGCTGCTCCGCACCGCGGACGAGCGTTACCGTGGTGGGGTCATGGGCGTACGGCAATTGATGATTTACGGCGTGCCCATCGGATTGCTGGGGGCCGGGCCACTCATCTCGCACCATGGTTACAGTGCGACCGTCACCCTCTACTGCGCCGTGTCGCTCGCATTGACGGCGCTGATCGCTGTGCGTTGGCGCGCGCATTTGTGGCAGCTCAGCGCACCCGCTAATGCGCGGTAAAGCCAGCTCGGCGATGTAAAACCCCGTTCGCCCTGAGCGTAGCGCGACGCACGGAGTCGAAGGGTGAACAACTCATTGAATTCCTGCGTTCATGTTTCGACATCACTGAGGAGCCGGTCCTGAGCGTAGGCCGTTCATCCTTCGACTCCGCGCCGCGTAGTTTATCCTGAGCGTATCTCCGTTCATGCTTCGACTCCGGCATGGCCTACGCTCAGCACGAACGGAGAGGAGTCGAAGGGCTCAGGACGAACGGGATTACGAAACGAACGGATGGAGTCGAAGGGCTCAACCCGAACGGCTTTCAAGAGTCTTACACCAAGCTGTTAGACCCCATCATGCCGATCTCGTTTATCATCTCGCGAGGATTGTGCGCGTCGAGGGGCGGAGCAGGGGCCCCAACGGGTGTTTGTTGGGGATGCGACCGCGAGGTGGGCGCGTTGGAGCGTTGAGCAGGGGCCCCGCTAGCGGGGATGCGACCGCGGAGACGCGCAAAGCAGCCGACAATGCGATGCTTGTTATTTCTCATTCGGTTCAGAGGCTGCGCGCAAGCGGCCGACGCGAGTTATTTCTTCATCGCAATCGATCAGAGGCCGCGGCTACCGGTGTGACCAGGAGGAGCAAGCATGGACACGATTACCCCGCGCCGCTACGACCCGCGAACATTCAAGGCGCTGACTTTCCACGATGCCACGCCGCGCTTCCGCGACGGATCCGATACGCCTCGCGCGTACCTGGAGCGCTGCCTGGAAACCATCGCGGCGCGCGAGCCGGTGGTGAAAGCCTTTGTCGTGCTGAACGAAGCGGGCGCGCGCGCGGCCGCCGACGCCAGCGCGGCGCGGTGGAAGGAAGGCCGTGCCCTGTCGGCCATCGACGGCATGCCGGTCGCGATCAAGGACCTCCTGGAAACCCGGGACATGCCCACGGATTTCGGCTGCGCGGCCTACCGCGGGAATCTCACCAGGCGCGACAACGCCGCGGTCTGGGCGCTGCG
>CAZQJF010000277.1:0-5063 GCA_964593735.1 uncultured Streptomycetaceae bacterium
AGCGGATTGTGGCTGCCGTGCGCATTGCGCACGAAGATCATTGCGGCCGGGATGCCGGCATGGACGAAATCCTGCGCGTCGTGCCCGGCGCCGCTGGGCATGGCGAGGGCGTTGATGCCGAGGTCGCTGCAACCGCCGTGCAGCTGGTCGCGAAACCCGGCGGACATCTGTGCCGGACGTTGCAACGAGAACTGGCCGAGATCGAACGTCACGCGGCGCCTCGCGCCGATATCGGCCGCGAGTCTTTGCGAGAGTTCGATCACCTCGCGGAGGGTGGACCCATCCTGGCTGCGAAACTCGAGCACGAAATTCGATGCCCCCGGCACCTTGGTGAGCGCGTGCACGTTCGCGTCCGTGTAGAACTTTCCGACCGTGAACACGAGGTCACCGCCGCGGTTGCGCACGCGTTCCCAATGCAGGTCGAGCTCCCGCACCAACTCGACCGTAGCCATCACCGCATCGCTGCGGTACTCGTGCGGCACCGCGCCGGAATGGGTGTATTCGCCGGCGCACCGGCAGCTGCGGGCGCGCGCGGCGCCGCGTATCGCCGTCACCACGCCCACCGGCACGTCTTTCGCTTCCAGTACCGGTCCCTGCTCTATGTGCAGTTCCAGGTAACCCTCGATGCGGGCGGGGTCGAGATAGGGCTTGCCGACGGCTTCGGGGGCGCAACCAGCCGCGCGCATGTGCTCGCGCAGCGATCGCCCGCTCACGGAATGAACCGCCGAGTCCAGCTCGGACGGGGGCAACAGGCCGAGCGCGGCGCGGCTCCCGATGTGGCCGTCGTGACTGCCGCCGTACCAGGCGCTCAGCTCCTCGGCGCGTATCGCCATCACGGTAACGTCACGCGGCGGCACGATGCCGGCGCGGCGCAGTGCCGCGGTTGCGACGATGCCGGCCACCACGCCCGCAAAGCCGTCGTAATTGCCGCCGCGGGGCACCGAATCGACATGGGAGCCGACGATCCAGCCGGGCGCGCTGCGCCGGGCCCCGGGCAGGGTCAGGTAGAGATTGCCGAATGGATCGGTGCGCGTTTCGAGCTCGAGCGATTGTGCCACACGCTCAAGCGCGTCGATAGCGGCCTGCTCGCCGGGCCCGTAGGGCTCGCGCGAAACACCCTCGACGTCGTGCGTCCTCTCGTGCATCTCGCCGAACAGCGATTCGGCAATGGGCATGCTCGCGTCCACGGCGGCGGCGATCGTATCGGCATTCATTGAAGGATGAAGGATGAAGGCGAAAGGTTGAGGATCCTATCGGATCACGGATCACGGATCACGCTTTTCCTTCGCTGTCATGCTCTGAAGCGAAGCGCAGGAGATGCCCGGCGCACTCGTCGGGATGCAGGGTAAGGATCGCATGAGACCGCGTAGGCAGGTGAATCATTCGCAGATTCCTGATTCCCGCGAAGAGCAGCGCCTCCTGCTCGGCGCTGGCGAGAGCGCCCGCCGTGGGATAGAGGCCCAGCACCGGCGCCTGGATGCGCGGCAGGAATTCCTGCGCGCTGGCGTGGCGCAACAGGCCGTAGAGACCGCACAGCACCTCGACGTCGGATTTCCCGATCTCGCGCACGTACCACTCGCGCAAGGCCGGATTTGTGCCTTCCGGCAGGAATCCGGGTGCGCCGTAGATCACCTGCGCCCATTTCGGCACGCCGAGCGTGCGCAGCGCTTCCTCGCGCGAGGGGAAGCCCGCCGCGAAGGAATCCTGGGCCTGCTGGTCCTGGTACACGGGTGAAGACACCAGGGTGAGCGTGCGCACGCGTTCCGGGTGCTCGGCCGCCAGCGCCATGCCGATGATCCCGCCGAAGGACTCGCCGCAGTAATGAACGGAATCGATCCCGAGCTCTTCCAGCACCGCGAGGACGTCGCCGACGTAACCTTCCAGCGTGCTCCCCGAGGCGGGATCGAAATCGACCGGCGATTCGCCGTGGCCGCGCAAGTCGGGCCGCACTACCTTGTAGCGGCGCGACAAGTGCGGCACCCAGCTCGAGCAGAACCGCGACGAGCGCCCGTAACCGTGCTGGAGCAGCACCGTGCCGGCGTTGGTCCACGGGTCGGTGTAATCGTCGAGCCGGTAGTGCAGGGTGGGTTTTCCTGTCCTGTTGACGAAGGGCATGACGCTCCGCTGAGTTGCAAAAGAATTGACCACGGAATCACACGGAAACACGGAATTTAGAGCAAAGCCATCCTGGCCGCCAGTTCGGTAAGAGGAACCCGTCGCGGGTAATTGGAGACCAAGCCTTCCACGGATGGAAAAGCGCGGACGGTGGATAATGGCCGCGGCACCCGCTAGTATTTCCCGCGAAATCCACGATGAACAAGGAGCGTCCGTGACGGCATACCGCACCACCGGCAAGCAGGACATGACGCCCGAGGAAGCGATCGCGCGGGCGACCGCGGCCCGCGGCGACATTTTTCCGGAATGGAAGATACTGGCGTACGCCGCGCCGCAGACTTACGACCTAGTGACGCGCACCGGCGGCTACTTCCATCAGTACCAAGGGCAAACGAGCGCGGAGCAGCAGCTCTCCGGCCCGATGCGCGAGTTGATCGCGACGCCCGCACTGTGCGCGAAGGGGGATTTCCGCCACGCGCCCAACCACATTCGCCGGATGTACCGCATGGGCCTCACGAACCGCGTGATCATGGAGGCGGCAGCCGCGTATTCCACGGTCAGCGGCTGGTCGACCATCGCCAACGTGGGCTTCGTGATCATGGAGGCGAACAGTCCCGACTACCCGTTCGGATCGCTGCCGGAGGGCGGGGAGCCGAAGGAGCTTACGCCGTTTCCCGAACTCTCGATGGGCCGCACCCGCCGCGAGAAGGGTAGCAGCATGCTGGCCGCGCCCGAATGGCGCTACGCCGCCGGCATCGACCCTGAGCTTGCGCGCCGCGCCGCGGGCTGGGTGGACCACTGCCTGCTCGCGGCCGGCACGAAGGACGAGCTGCTCGGCCCCGGGCCCCGCGAGCTGATCGTCGTCGCGGCGCTGTGCACGCGCGGGGAAATCGACCTGACGGCGCAGCACATCCGGCACGCCTACGAGTGCGGCATGACCCGGCGGCAGGTGCTCGAGGCGATCTCCGCCATCATTCCCATGAGCGGCATGGTCTCCGCGCAGCTCGGCCTGCGCGCGATGCAGCTCGCCGACGCGGGCGGCAAGCGCGTGGCCAAGGCAGGAAGGAAAAAGAAGCGGAAAAAGGCGTGAATCGTGCGCTTCGAAGCTGGGTCAAAAGCATCAACGCAATAGCCAGGAGGCTTTGACCGCGCCATTTCACGGCGGTAGCATGGTCCGTTAGTCCGATTCTCTTCCAGTAGCTCGCGGCTGGAGTCCCGCTATGCCATTCCGTACCATACGCGCCATCATCGAGAACCAGGAAGTCGTCTCTGCTCCCGGCAGCATGACCGTGCGGGAGGCCGCCCGCCTCATGAAGGAGCGCCGCGTCGGCGCCTTGATGATCGTCGAGGAGGGCCGGCTCGCCGGCATCTTCACCGAGCGCGACGTGCTGTTCCGCGTCGTTGCCGAGGATCGCGACGCGCGCACGGCGCGGCTCGCCGAGGTCATGACCCGCAATCCGCTGACGATACACCCGGATAAGGCGTTCCCGGACGCGCTGCACCTCATGCACGAGGGCGGGTTCCGGCACGTGCCGGTGGTGGAGGACGGCCGTCCCGTGGGCGTGATCTCCGCGCGCGACGCGCTCGGGCCGGAACTGGAGGACTTCATCTACGAGCTGCTGCGGCGGGAGCAGGCGAGCGACATACTTGCATAGAGCCCAGTTCAAGAACAACAGCAAATTTAGCCACAGATACACACAGATACACACAGATAAATTCAAGAACATTTCTGCCACGGAAACACACGGACAGGATCAACTCCAATATGTACCTCTGTGTCCAGTATTTTTGACGTTGGTCTTATCTGTGTTCATCTGTGTCTATCTGTGGCTGAAATCAGAGTCTTGAGACACCTCTAGCCGGCCAGTGCGCCGGGAACTCAGCATGAGCACGCCAATACAAATCCGCATGGGCGGCTACGGCCCCCCGAAGACGACTTGCAGCCGCGCGTTGAAAATCATCGGCGACCGGCTCGTGCAGGAATTCGGCAAGGACGTGGACGTGAAGTACATCTGGAACGTCATGGACCTGGGTTACCAGGGCGGCGATCTTCTATGGATGGCCGAGCACGGGATTCTCACGCTGTCCTACCAGTCGACGAGCTATCTCGCCGACCGCGTTCCGGAGCTGGAGTTCGCCGATCTCCCTTTCCTCTTCGAAAACCTCGAGCACGCGCGCGCCGCCATGGACCGCGGGCTCGGCGATTGGCTCACCCGGAAAATCGAGGAGCGCATTCCCGGTTACCGCGTTCTCGGTTATTTCGAAAATGGCTACCGCCACGTTTCGAACCAACTGCGCCCCGTGAGGAAGCTTGCGGACCTCGCGGGCATGCGCGTGCGGCTGATGCCGGGCAAGGTCCACAACCGGAGTTTCGGCCTCCTGGGCGCCGTGCCCTTTTCGCTCGACCTGAAACCGGGGCTGGAAGCGATCGTGTCCGGTGCAGTGGACGGACAGGAGAATCCGCTGGCAAACACGGTGGATTACGGCGCGCACAAGGTTCACCGCTACCACACGCTCACCGGCCACAGCTATCTCTCTCGCGGCATCTACATGAACCGCGCCGAATTCGACCGCTGGCCGGCGGCGTTGCAGGAGGGAATCAGGAAAGCCGCGCGCGAAGCGGTCCTCGCGCAGCGCGAGCTGGCGGTGGAGGAAGAGAGTATCGCGCGCAAGGCCATCGAAAGCGCGGGCGGCGAGGTGCTGGAGCTCGCGCCGGAGGAGCGCGCGGCATTCGTCCGCGCGGTCAAGCCGCTGCACGACGAGGCGCGGAAGCGCTTCGGGGAGGAGGTCTTCGATCTCGTGAAGGTAAAGTGATTCGGGAATTAACCGCCAAGACGCCAAGACCGCCAAGAAGAGTAAATTAACCACAGAGACACAGAGGAAACGGAGCGGTCTATTTGCTTTGAACTTCAGACAGGATTAACAGGATGAACGGGATTCTCAAAATC
>CAZQJF010000278.1:0-3309 GCA_964593735.1 uncultured Streptomycetaceae bacterium
ATTGACGACGCTCGGCCCTCACCCCCGGACCCCTCTCCCGAAGGAGAGGGGAGATATCAGGGGTAAATGGGTTGTCAACCATTTACCGAACTCTCAACAAACCTGGGAACACACATCATGCGTAAGCTCATCATCGTTTTCGCCGCCGCCATGCTGCTGCCCGGCGCGGCCGCCGCGCAGGAATTCCCCTCGAAGAGCGTGCGACTCATGGTGCCGTTCCCGCCTGGCGGGGCGGTGGACATCATCGCGCGCACGATGGCACCGCCGCTGAGCCGGGGCCTGGGCCAGAACGTCATCACCGAGAACCGCCCCGGGGGCAACACGGTGATCGCGGCGGAGATCGTGGTGCGGGCGCCGGCCGACGGCCACACCGTGTTCCTGATGGCGCAGAGCTACACGGTCAATTCCATCGTGCGCTCGAAGCTGCCCTACGACACGTTCAGGGACTTCACCGGCGTCACGCGCCTGGCATCGAATCCGCTCGTGATCTCGGTCCACCCGTCCGTGCCGGCGCGGACCACCAAGGAGCTGGTCGCGCTCGCGCGTTCGCGTCCAGGCGAATTGACGTTTGCCACCGCCAGCCTGCTGGGCGGGCAGCGCCTCGCAATGGAGTTATTCAAGGAGGCGGCGAAATTCGACGTGATCGCCGTGCCCTACGGCGGCGGCGCGCCGGCGGCGATGGCCGTGATCGGCGGGCACACCGTCATCCTGGTCGCGAACATCGCCGAGACCGTGCCATTCGCCAGCGCGGGTAGGCTGCGCGCCCTCGCCGTGACTTCGCTCCAGCGAAACAACCTGCTGCCGAACGTGCCCTCCATTGCAGAATCCGGCTATCCGGGGTTCGAGGCGCTCAACTGGTTCGGGGCCGTGGCCCGCTCGGCGACGCCGAAGCCCGTCATCCAGCGGCTGAACGTCGAGATCGCGAAGGCCCTCCAGTCCCCAGAAGCCAGGGACGTCCTCACGAAGCAGGGCCTCGCGCCCGCTCCCCAGAGCCCCGAAGCGTTTGATGCGTTCCTGAAAGCGGAGACGGACCGGAACGCGCGGGTGATCAAGGCGCTGAATCTGAAAATCGAGTAGCGCAGCTTCAACACGAATTACGAACCAGCTCAGCCGCGCCGCGTTCGCGGCGCCGGCCGCAGCAATTGGTTGGGCGACAAGCGGGCAAGCAAGAAGCAGCACGCCTCGAGATTACTTCTTCTTTCTCGGGTCATCCGCCGGGTTGACATAATTGACGGCCCACGGCCCCACACCATGAATCTGAACTATCGTTTCTCCTTTCGTCCAGGCGAAATGGTTGGTCTTGGGCTGCATGATGGCGACGCTACCTGCCGATAGTGGCTTGGTTTTCGACTGATCGAGCTTGTCTCCCATGCCCATGTTGAAGGTGCCGGAAATCACCGTGACATGTTCAATGGCAGGATGCCAGTGGGCGGGGATTTTATAGTTGGCCGGTAGCTTGATGCGGACGGTAAATGGCACCGCCTCGCTCAACGGACCTTCGATCATGGCGATTTTCGCGCCGGCCGGCAGTGACGGCACGTCCGCCCATTTGAGATCAGCCGGCGTAACCATGACATGGGTATCTGCGGCCCAGGCAGGGGATGCGCCGAGCGAGGCAAATGCGAACGCAGTGGATACCGCAGCAAGTCGAAATGCTTTCATTTGTTCTCCTTTAATTGATGAAAATCCTTCGAGGCCATCAGAACATCGGTGAGTGCTGGCACTGGCCCCGTAGCGCACCAACCTGACTTTGAAATTCGCGGCCGAAAAGCCGTCTTATTAGGCGGCATTGTGCTCTGCGGTAGCCGCAATCTCAAGCCACCCGACAGGTGGCCATGCCGAAAGCATGATTGAAACTCGTGATTCGGATACTGGGTGATGGCTGCGGCTGCTGTCGCTTCACCCCCATCCTAGCCTTCCCCCGTCAAGGGGGACAAGACTGCCCAGTACACATCAGCTGTTCGCCTACTTGGCGGCTTCGCGTCCTTCGCGGTGAAGCTTTGACCACCCCGGCGAGCCTACGCGCGCCACCCCTCCTCGTCTGAGGAGGGGAGTTTCCGTTCCCGGTTTCCTTCGTGTTTTCGTGTCCTTCGTGTTGGAGCTTTCAGCCTAAAAACTCTTCGCCGGCGGCAGGTTCTTGTGCCGCGCCGCGTGGCTCGGGTCCCACGGGTGCGCCCGCGCGACCTCCTCGTTGACCGCCGTCCCCCAGCCCGGGCCCTTCGGGATCGTCATGTAGCCCGCGGCGATTTCCGGCGTGTGCGTGACCAGCTCGTCTTTCCACGGGACGTCGTCGATGTCTATCTCCATGATGCGCACGTTCGGGAGCGCCGCGCAGAGGTTGGCGCTCATGAAGGTCGAGAGATGGCTGTAGTGATTGTGCGGCGCTATGTTGTGCTGGAACGTGGCGGCCAGGTCGCCGACCTTCTTGCCCTGCGCGTAGCCGTTCCAGGGCACGTCGAGCATGAACACATCGGCCGCGTGGCGCTGGAAGAACGGCAGGTATTCCTTCATGTGGATGAGGGTCTCGCCGGTGCAGATCCGCGTGGCGGTCGACTGCTTGATCTGGAGGATCGCGTCCGGATCGGGGTTGTCGATTTCCAGCCAGTGCAGGTTGTACGGCTCCAGCGCCCGGGCGATGCGCACGCACGCTTCCGGCTTGAAGTGAAAGTTGAGATCGAGGTTGATGTCGACGTCCGGCCCGACCGCGTCGCGGAACGTTCCGATCAGCTTTTCCAGGTGCGCGATCAGCCAGTTCGGCGCCCATTCGTCGTTCGGTCCCATCGAGCCGTCGAAAGCGCTGAACCACGTGCCACCCTTGCCCGGCATGACGACGTTGGTCTTGAACGCCGTGAAGCCGCGTCCGACCACTTCCTTGCCGAGCGCGGTGATGTCGTTCCAGCTCTCGATCGGCGGCTTGCCCACGAGGTCGTTGTGGCGCACGCGGGTCGTGCCGCAATGGGACCAGTAGAGGCGCACGCGGCTGCGCGTCGGGCCGCCGAAGAGTTCCGCGACCGAAACGCCGTGCGAGCGCGCGGTTATGTCGACGAGCGCGCATTCGATGCCCGCCATGGCGCGCGCCGCGATGCCGCCCGGGCTCGAGCGCAGCGTGCGCGACATGTCGATGAACCGCGCCTCGTAAGCGCGCGGGTCCTGGCCGATGAGCACGGCACCGAGATCGCGCACCGCGCCCGTGACGGCGTTGGGAACGCGCGTGTCGGAGCACTCGCCCCAGCCGGTGATGCCCTCGTCCGTTTCGACTTTTACGTAGGTCCACGCCCGCCAGCCGCCATCGACGACGAACGTCTCGAG
>CAZQJF010000278.1:3409-5052 GCA_964593735.1 uncultured Streptomycetaceae bacterium
TATCTGTGTGTATCTGTGGCTATGTAAATCACGCACGGGATCGTATGGCAGCCTGGTCTTCGAGGATGGTAACACCGCGCCGCGATTCCGGCATTGCGCTTCCTTCCACTCTGCGCAGACTGGCGTCCGCCGTGTAGAATTCCCGCATAGGTGCAGTTGTAAAGATCAAGATCAGCCACGGAATCACACGGAAAACACGCACAGGATCATCTGCGGCTAATTCCTGCTCTTGACCTTGGGTTTTGAATCTGTGTTTATCTGTGTGTATCTGTGGCCAAGCCCTTTTCCTTTTTTGAAATAGGTTCCAGCGAGTCGACATGCTGCCGCTCGAAGACGTCAAAGTACTCGATCTGACCCACGCCCTCGCGGGTCCCTTCTGCTCGACCATGCTCGCCGATTTCGGCGCGCAGGTGATCAAGCTCGAGCCGCCCGGCGCGGGCGACATCGCGCGCAGCTGGGGCATTCCTCTCCCGGGTGGCGAGACCTCCTACTTCGTCGGCCTGCATCGCAACAAGCGCGGCATCGTCGTCGACCTCAAGCACCCCGAGGGCAAGGAGCTGTTCTTCCGCCTCATGGAGAAATGCGACGTCGTGCTGGAGAACTACCGGGTGGATGCCCTGAAGCGCCTCGGGCTCGATTACGAGGCGGCCCGCCAGCGCAACAAGGGCATCATCTACTGCTCGATATCGGGATTCGGGCAGGACGGCCCGTACCGCGAGCGCGCGGCGCTCGATCTCATACTCCAGGCCGAGAGCGGAATGATCAGCGTCACCGGCCAGCCGGGCACCAGCGGCTCGCGCGCGGGCGTCTCGATCGCCGACCTGACGGCGGGGATGTACGCCGCGTACGGCGTCATGCTCGCGATGAGGGTGAAGGACAAGACCGGCGAAGGCCAGCGCATCGACATCTCGATGCTGGAAGGACAGCTCTCACTCCTCGGCACCTCCTTCTTCAACTATTTCGCGAACGGCCAGGTACCCAAGCCCATGGGGAACGCCTACGCGGTCGTCGTTCCCTACGAGACCTTCCACACGAAGTCGAAGGACCTCGCGCTGGCGATCGCGGGGGAGAAGCTCTGGCGCAAGTTCTGCCCGGTGATCGGCCGCCCCGAGCTGACCGACGATCCGCGCTACCGCACCACGACCGATCGCATGAAGAACCGCGGCACGCTGATCCCGGTGCTCCAGGAAGTGTTTCTCACGCGCACCTACGAGGAGTGGGAGCCGCTGCTGCTCTCGAACGACATCCCCGTCGGCGCCATCAACAACATCGCGCAAGTGGTCGAGCACCCTCAGGTCCAGGCCCGCAATTCCCTGGTCACCTACGAACACCCGCGCGTGGGCAAGGTGCGCTCGGTCGGCAGCCCGGTGCGCCTGTCGAAAACGCCGGCCGTGCAACCCACCCCCGCCCCCACGATGGGCCAGCACACCGCCGAAGTGATGCGCGAGGTGCTCGGAATGACCGGCGAGGAAATCGCGGCGCTCACCGCCGCGGGCGTGCTCGGGACGGGAGGAGGCCCGCGACAGAATGAAGAGGGATGAGGGATGAAGGCAAGGAATTGTTCCAGGTTCAAGGTTCAAGGTTCCAGGTTAGCAGTTTGTTGAAAATCGCCAAAAGAACCGTTCGTATTGAGCGTAGCGAAG
>CAZQJF010000279.1:0-5039 GCA_964593735.1 uncultured Streptomycetaceae bacterium
TGGCCTGCATCAGCAGTTCGGAAACCCTGGCCCGCACGGTGTAATCCTGATAGGCAGGCAGGGCGACCGCAGCCAATATCCCGATGATCGCGACCACGATCATCAGCTCGATCAGGGTGAAGCCTTGCTGAAAAACCTTCATCTGTCTCTTTCCGGGACGTATGCAAACATGCGTCCATGACAACGGATAATTGACAGCAAGAGGCGTGCCATCCGATGTCATGCGGGCGCCCCAAAAAAAGAAAAACCCCTCTCGCGAGGGGTTTCTCCAGCTTCCGGGCTGGCCTTGCCGGACCGGCTGACAGACGCAATCCTAGTGACGGCACTCGGCCGGGAGGAACTTGTAGAGGGCGACTTGCGCGCCCACGGTCTGGCACGACCAGATCAGCTTGCCATCGGGCAAGATCGAGGGGCTGAGGACCACGGTGACCGGCGTGCCGACGGTAGTAGCATCGCCCGCTATCGTGATGACGCCAAGATTCGTGATGTCACCGCCCGTCACTTTGCCACCCGTGCACACCGTCAGGCCTACGCCCGCCAAGGTGAGCGTTGCATCGGTCTGCGCCTTTTCGGCAATGCTCGTCTTGTAACCGCTCGCCGCGAGCACCAGTTCCGAAACCTTCGCGCGGATCGTGTAGTCCTGATACGCCGGCAGCGCAACCGCCGCCAGAATGCCGATGATCGCGACTACGATCATCAGTTCGATAAGAGTAAAGCCCTTCTGAATACGCCTCATAGAAATCTCCTGAGAGTTGAATAAAACACAAACTTGGGGTTTGCGCACAGGCAGGTAGAGCAAGTTCCATACCAAAGGGTTGGAGAATGCTTATTCTTTATAATTTCAATGGATTACCTCGTATCTTGAAACCGTGCGCGCCAAAGAAGCTCCGTCTTTCAGTGTCTTACCTCATGGCACGGTCGCTCCGCAGCCCCCTGAACGGGAGCTCGGGTATCTGCCGGCGTGAAAAATTGTCCCTAAGAGGCACGGCGGGCGGGGCTTTGGGCGTGTCTACTCGCCCCCACGCCCGCCTTGCCGCCCTCATTAGGGCACAAAGTGACGTTTTTTGTCACGTCGCTGTTGCGTTCCGCTGGGTGCGTATAAAGCCGCCAAGCTCTGCACCCACGCGATCGATGACAGGCTTCCACTCATTCGGCGACGGCTGCCGGATAAGTTTCACGGACGGATACCAGGGCATCGTGTCGCCCTGGCGCAGGTAACGCCACTCCGGACGAGCGGCGACCATGACCCATACCGGCTTGCCCAGCGCGCCGCCCAGATGTACAACAGCCGTCTGCACCGAAATAACGAGGTCCAGCGCGCACAGCAGCGCGGCGGTTTCATCGTAATCGTCGATCGATTCGTGCCAGTGGTGCAACGCAATGCCTTCCTCCCGCTTCAGCGTCGCGATTTCCGCGGCGCAATCTCCGTATTGCAAACTGATGAATCGCGCGTTTTCAGTTTTCAGTATCGGCGACAGGTCGTGCAATGCGAGCGAACGCGCGAGCTGCCGGGTGGTCCACGTCCCGCCGCGCCAGGACACGCCGATTTTCGGGCCTGTCCCCAGATTAGCGAGCCGTTCCCGCCATGTCTCCACTTTCGAAGGATCGGCACTCAGGTAACCATGGTGTGCAGGGAAGGCGCCGTGCCCGCGATTCAACAAGTACGGCAGGCTTCCGATGTTGACCTGCAGTTCGGGGATGAGGCCGTCGTTGGCCCAAGCCCCCGCGACGGACCTGGAGCCCGCGTAAACCGCTGCCCCAGGGAAGGACCGCGCAAAGATCGGCTGGAGCCGCGGGTCGCATTCCAGGATCAGTCGCACGTCTCTTTCGAGCAGGTCGCGCAGACACGAAGCGAACATGATCTGATCACCCAGCCCCTGCTCTGCGCGCACCAGCAACCGGCGCTTCGCAAGATCCTCGCCGTTCCACCAAGGATACGAGTACTCCGCATTGCGACGCTCCCAGCTCTCGATGCGATTGCGCCATTCGTACTCACGCCATCCTTCGCTAAATCGCTCCCCGGCCAGCAACTGGCACGCGAGCGCGAGATGGGCCTCGGCATGTTCCGGTTGCTGCTCGAGCACGCGCGCCAGTCCCAGCTCGCCTTCCTCCACCCTGCCCGAGTCCGTCATCACGAGATAGGAATTGAAGAGGATCTCCGCGTTCCCGGGCTCGAGTGCCAACGCTCGCTCCAGGTATTCCATAGCTTCGATTGCCCTGCCCTGATTCCTCAGGCACATGCCGAGATTAGACAGCGCGGAGGCAAGTTGCGGATCGCTGCCGACCGCCCGCCGATAACAGGCGACCGCGTCCTCCCATCGGCGCTGGAGCTTGTTGATATTTCCCAGTGCGTTCCAGCCGCCGGCATGCTCCGGATGAGTGCTCAACAGCTCGCGCAGGTGCTCCGAGGCGGCGGCATACTCGCCGGCCTGTCCTGCCGTCACCGCCAGAGCGTAGCGCGCGTGAGGATTGGACGCGTCTATAGCCAACGCGCGCGCGTAACACTGCTTTGCGCGATCGTCCTGCGCCATCCGGCGGCATTCATCTCCCTCTTGGATCAGGCGTGCGGCATCCGTGGCAGGGTTTCCGCCCTTGGCGCCGGAAGCGCGCGCACGAAGCTGCGCGATGAGGTCTTTCAGCAGCGATCGAAACATGCGCTAGGGAAGCAAGGATTGCCGAAGCCGAAGGTCGGCGCCCACACGGTCGATCACTGCGGACCACTCACCGGCGACGGTCTGGCGAAAGAGGCGGGCCGACGGATACCACGGTAATGTCTCACCTGCCACCAGGTAGCGCCACTCCGACACCGCGGGCACCAGCACCCACACCGGACGTCCCAGGGCCCCTCCCAGGTGCACCAGCGCGGTCTGCACGGAGATCACGAGATCGAGCGCGCAAGCAAGCGCAGCCGTCTCGTCGTAATCATCGATCGCTTCCTGCCAGTGGTGGACCCGAACGCCATGATCACGGTCCAGGTCCGCCAGCTCGGCGCGGCAGTCTGTGTACTGCAGGCTTATAAAGGCGATTCCGTCCTGCTTGAGTATCGGCAGCCATGCATCGAGCGGAATCGAGCGCAGCGACAGCCGCGACTGCTTCGTACCGCCGCGCCATGAGATGCCGACCTTGAGCGCGCCGGACAGCAGATCCAGCCGCTGGCGCCACGCCGCAATCCGCCCGGGATCGGCGCGCAGATAGCCGTTGTGCGCCGGAAAATCCGCCGCCGAACTGCGAAAATGCAGAGGAAGGCTGCCAATCGCTACCTGGCAGTCTATCGCGGGGGATTGCGCGAGCCACCCTTCGCCGGACGCGATGTCTCCGTCGATCACGATCTTCGCCGCGGGAAATGATCGGCGGAAGAGCTTGGCCAGCTTGGGCGCGCATTCGATCACGCAACGATCCGCGAGCTGCGCAAGGTCCGGCACGCAGGAGGCAAACATGATCTGGTCACCCACGCCTTGCTCGGCATGAACGAGGACCGTTCGTCCGGCGAGCGGCCCGCCCTTCCATTCCGGGAACGGGAACTCGCGCGCAACATACTCGCTTTCCGTGAGCTTGCGCGCTTCGTAGTCCGCCCAGCCGGGCGCGAAATCGCCCTGCTTCAGCAGCAACAACGCGCGGTTGAGCCTGGCCTTTTCCGGGTCTTTTCCCTGCTCGACCAGCCGTGTCAACAACGCGAGCGCTTCCGACAAGTGGCCGCGCTCCAGAAGCAGCAGGGCCCAGTTGCACTGCACGTCCTGGTTATGCGGCTCGAGCCGCCACGCGGCCTCGATGTGCGCCGCGCCTTCCTCCCACGCCTCGAGGCGGGTGGCGAGCAGGCAGCCGAGATTGGAATGCGCTTGACCATAGCCGGGCTCGATGGCCACAGCCTGGCGGAAGCATTCCTGCGCGTCCTGGAGCGCTCCTGACCTGAACAGCACCGCGCCGAGCTCGTTATGGGCCTTGGCATGCCGGGGGTCGGCCTCGACCGCTCTGCGCAGGCAGCGCTCCGCCTCGCCGGACTGCCCCTGCGCAACGGCCATCAAGCCCAGCTGGAATTGCACTTCCGCAAGGTCCGGCTTGAAATGCGCCGCGAGCACGAAGCTGTCGGTCGCGTCCTCGAAGCGGCCATGCGCCTTGCAAACCAGGCCCTGCAGCAACAGCGCCTCAGCGTAGTCGTGCCGCAGCTCGAGCGCGCGCGCCAGAGATGCCTCCGCGTCGGGCAGCCGTCCCGCCATCAGATGCTGCGCGCCTTCGATACACAGGCGCTCAGCGTCTGCGCGCGTACCGTCCACAGCAGGCGCGGCCGCTGCGCCTGCGCCTCCGGTTCGGATCCGGGTCACGAATCGCTTGAGCGTCTCTATCATCTGGCCGATACGAGAGCATATCGCAGTTCAACGCCCCGCGTGGTCCCGGCCCGGAGCGTTCATGCATCCGCCGTCCTCCAGTCCGGCACGATGCCGGTTTGTTGCATAATGCCGGGTGCAATCGCGTAGGACCAAGTTCTCAAAAACGATTTCATCCCCGCCGACAAAAAAAATAGTTCCTTCCCTCTCAGGGGGAAGGCTAGGATGGGGGTGGGGTGCGACGCCGGTTGACCCATCCCCACCCTAGCCCTCCCCTTGAAGGGGAGGGAAGTATTTTTGAGATGCCTCCACTCACGCGCTACACTGATATGACAACCGCCATCCCGCCGAACATGCGCGCAAGAAAAATCCTCGTCACGGGCGCCGACGGTTTTATCGGCTCCCATGTGGCGGAGCAGCTCGTGCGCAGCGGCCATCGGGTGCGCGCTTTCGTGTTCTACAACGCGTTCGATTCGTGCGGCTGGCTCGACCAGACGGAGCCCGCGGTGCGCGATGCGCTCGATGTGTTCGCCGGGGATATACGCGATCCACACGGCGTGAAACGGGCGATGCACGGCTGCGACGTCGTGATGCACCTCGCCGCCCTGATCGGCATACCCTACTCCTATCACGCGCCGGACAGCTACGTGGATACCAACATCAAGGGCACCTTGAACGTCCTGCAGGCGGCGCGCGAGATCGGCGTCGAGCGGCTGA
>CAZQJF010000280.1:0-5034 GCA_964593735.1 uncultured Streptomycetaceae bacterium
CTACGAGAGCGTCATCAGGAAAGAGCGCCGCGGCGACTATCTCGGCGGCACCGTGCAGGTCATCCCCCACATTACCGACGAGATCAAGCTTTTCATCCGGCGCGGCGGGGGAGACGCGGAGGTCGCCATCGTGGAGATCGGCGGCACGGTGGGCGACATCGAGTCGCTGCCGTTCCTGGAGGCGATCCGGCAGATGGCGATAGAACTCAACCGCGAAAACTGCTGCTTCATCCACTTGACGCTCGTGCCGTACGTCGCGGCCGCGGGAGAAATCAAGACCAAGCCCACCCAGCATTCCGTCAAGGAGCTGCGCGAAATCGGCATACAGCCGGACGTCCTGCTGTGCCGTGCCGATCGCGCGCTGCCGGACGACGAGCGCAGGAAGATCGCGTTGTTCACCAACGTCCCGGTGGAAGCCGTCATTTCGGCGATGGACGTGGACAGCATCTACAAGATACCGGCGATGCTGCACCGGCAGGGGCTCGATCAGATCGTATGCCGCAAACTCTGTCTCGATCCGCCGCCCGCCAATCTTTCCCACTGGGACACGCTCGTCTACGAGTTCGAGCACCCGCAGCGCACCGTCAACCTCGCGCTGGTCGGCAAGTACGTCGACCTCAAGGAATCCTACAAGTCGCTGACCGAGGCGTTGATCCACGCGGGCATACACACCGGCGCGAAGGTCAGGATTAACTACATCGATTCCGAAGTCATGGAAAAAAACGGCACCGGCGCCGTGTCCAACATGGACGCGATCCTCGTGCCCGGCGGTTTCGGGCAGCGCGGCGTCGAAGGCAAGATGAAAGCGATCCGCTACGCTCGGGAGAACGGCATACCGTATCTCGGCATCTGCCTCGGCCTGCAGCTCGCCGTGATCGAATACGCGCGTGACGTGGCGGGACTGGCCGGCGCCCACAGCACGGAATTCGATGCGGAGACTCCGCATCCGGTGATCGCCCTCATTACGGAATGGCAGGACCGGGACGGCAAGGTCGAACGCCGCGACGCCAAGTCCGACCTGGGCGGCACCATGCGCCTGGGCGGACAGGAATGCGTGCTGGCGCCCGACTCCGAAGTGCGCCGCGCTTACGGGCAGGAGCGCATCAGCGAACGTCACCGGCATCGCTATGAAGTCAACAACCACTATCTACCGCGTCTCGAGGCAGCCGGCCTGAAGGTCAGCGGGAGGTCGGCCAAGGACGGACTGTGCGAGATGATCGAGCTGCCCGACCATCCGTGGTTCGTCGGTTGCCAGTTTCACCCCGAGTTCACCTCCAACCCGCGGCAGGGCCACCCGCTGTTCAAGGCATTTATCCAGGCCGCGCTCGCCCGCGCCCGGCCGCAGAACGAAGCGCCGGAAGAGCCGGGACGGCTGAAGAGCATCGCCTGAACCGTGCAGCGCCCTCGGCTTAACCAGAGCGTTTATCCATGAAGATGTGCGGATTCGAAGCGGGACTGGATAAACCGCTGTTTGTGCTAAGGGGCGCGTCCGTGGAGGGCGGAGCAGGGGCCCCGGTTTCCGGGGATGCGACCCCGGAGCGGCGCGGGCCCGCGGATTATCAGGAAAACTTCTTGTGAAGCTGTGTGGATTCGAAGCGGGGCTGGATAAACCGCTGTTTGTGATAGCGGGCCCCTGCGTGGTCGAATCGCGGCAGCTTGCCATCGATACCGCCGGGGAGCTGAAGGAAATGTGCGCCCGGGTCGGTCTGCCGTTCATCTACAAGTCGTCCTACGACAAGGCCAACAGGACGTCGATAAGATCCTTTCGAGGCCCGGGGATAGAGGAAGGTCTCAGGATCCTGGAGGAAGTGAGGAAACAGATCGGCGTTCCGGTCCTGACCGACGTGCACGAAATGGACGAGATTGCCGCGGCAGCAGAGGTCGTGGACGTGCTGCAGACGCCCGCGTTCCTGTGCCGGCAGACCGATTTCATCTGCGCAGTGGCGGCTGCCGGCAAACCGGTGAATATCAAGAAGGGCCAGTTCCTGGCGCCGGGGGACATGAAGAACGTGGTGGAGAAGGCCAAGGCGTCGAGCAAGAGCGACAACATACTGGTTTGCGAGCGCGGCGTTTCCTTCGGTTACAACAATCTCGTGTCCGACATGCGTTCGCTGATGATCATGCGCGACACCGGTTGTCCCGTCGTATTCGACGCCACACACTCGGTGCAGTTGCCCGGCGGGCAGGGCGCCGCAAGCGGGGGGCAGCGCGAGTTCGTGCCCGTCCTGGCCCGCGCGGCCGTTGCCACCGGCATCGCCGGGCTGTTCATGGAAACGCATCCCGATCCGGCGAAGGCGCTCTCCGACGGCCCCAACGCCTGGCCGCTCAAGCTCATGGAGCCGCTGCTCGAAACCGTGAAAGGCCTCGACGCCCTGGTCAAGAGCCGCCCCCGCGCCGAGGACATGCTGTGACGAAATCAATAGCCCGTAACAGTAACAATAAACAGGAAGAACAATGAGCGCGATCGTTGACGTCATAGCAAGGGAGATACTGGATTCGCGTGGCAATCCCACCATAGAGGCCGACGTACTGCTCGAGTCGGGGGTCATGGGACGCGCCGCCGTGCCTTCGGGCGCATCGACAGGCAGCCGCGAAGCGATTGAATTGCGTGACGGAGACCCCGCCCGGTACGGGGGCAAGGGGGTGCTCAAGGCCGTGGAAAACATCAACACGGAGATCTGCGAGGCCATCATCGGCGTGGATGCCACCGAGCAGAGCTTCCTCGACAAGGCGCTGATCGATCTCGACGGCACCGAGAACAAGTCCCGGCTGGGCGCCAACGCGGTGCTCGCCGTTTCCCTGGCGGTCGGCAAGGCCGCGGCAGAGGAGTCCGGACTGCCGCTGCACCGGTATCTCGGCGGAGCCGGCGCCATGTCCATGCCGGTGCCGATGATGAACGTCATCAACGGCGGGGTCCACGCCGACAACGGACTGGACATGCAGGAGTTCATGATAGTCCCCCTGGGCATGCCGACGTTCCGCGAGGCCCTGCGCTGCGGCGCCGAGATCTTCCATGCGTTGAGAAAGCTGCTCAAGGACCGCGGCCTTTCGACCGCCGTGGGAGACGAGGGCGGGTTCGCTCCGCGGCTGCCGAAGCACGAAGCCGCGATCACGACCGTGATACAGGCAATAGAGGCCGCCGGCTATCGACCGGGCGAACAGGTGGCGCTCGCCCTCGACTGCGCGAGTTCCGCGTTTTACGCCGACGGCGAGTACACCCTGGCTTCGGAGGGGCTCACCATGTCCGCGGAGCAGTTCACCGATTATCTCGCCGCCTGGGTGGACAAGTACCCGATCATCAGCATCGAAGACGGCATGGCGGAAGACGACTGGGACGGCTGGAAAGTGCTCACGGATCGCCTGGGCAAGAAGGTCCAGCTCGTGGGCGACGACCTGTTCGTCACCAACACCCGATTCATCGCCCAGGGCATAGCCCGGGGCGTGGCCAACTCGGTCCTGATCAAGGTGAACCAGATCGGGACGCTCACGGAAACCTTTGCCGCGATCGAGATGGCCAAGCGCGCCGCTTACACTGCGGTCGTTTCGCACCGTTCGGGCGAGACGGAAGACACCACGATCGCCGACATCGCCGTGGCCACCAACGCGCTGCAGATCAAGACCGGTTCGCTGTCCCGTTCCGACCGCCTGGCCAAGTACAACCAGTTACTGCGCATCGAGGAAGACCTGGGAGAAACCGCGGCCTACCCGGGTCGGAGCGCTTTCTACCAGCTGCGGTAGGCACTTGCCGAACATCCGGTGAAGCTGCTCGCGCTCTCGCTGACCGCCCTGATACTTGCGATTCAGTATCCACTGTGGCTGGGCAAGGGCGGCTGGTTGCGGGTGTGGGAGGTGGATCGCCAGATCGGCACTCAGCGCGAAGCCAACCGGCAGCTTCAGGCGCGAAACGGAGCGCTCGACGCCGAAGTGCGCGACCTCAAGGTCGGGCTGGATGCGATCGAGGAGCGCGCGCGCAGCGAGTTGGGGATGGTCAAGCAGAACGAAATCTTTTTCCAGATACTGGATGCGCGTGCCGCCGGGCCCGGACCCGCGGCACGTCCCTAGCCGGTGTACGCGGTGTGGCTGCCCCCGCAACGGGACACGGCCCGCGCATGACTTTCTCTGCGACGCATGACCGCTAGGATAATCGACGGGGCCACCGCCGCGCAGCAGGTCTATTCAGCGCTCCGTCAGCGCGTGGAGACTCTCGCGGCACGCGGGATACGGCCCGGGCTCGCGGCCGTGCAGTTCGGCGACAACCCCGCATCCCAGATCTACGTGCGCAACAAGATGCGTGCGTGCGCCGCGGCCGCATTGCATTCGGAGGTGCACCGGCTGGCGGCCGACAGTCCCGAGCAGGTTGCGGTGGAGGCTGTCGAGAAGCTCAACGCGGATCCCGCGATACACGGCATCCTGGTGCAGCTGCCCTTGCCGGCGCATCTCAACGCAGACCGGATCACGCAGGCTATCCTTCCCGGGAAGGACGTTGACGGATTCACCTGGCGCAACCTCGGGGCGCTGTTGGCGGGCCGCGCGCTGTTCGAGCCCTGCACGCCGCGCGGTGTGCTCGAGCTGCTCGATCAGGCTGGTATAGAGATTCCCGGCAGCCACGCCGTCATCGTCGGACGCAGCAACATCGTCGGCAAGCCGCTGGCGCTCATGCTCCTCGGTCGCGGAGCCACGGTGACGGTCTGCCATACCAGGACGCGCGACCTGGCGCAGCACACCCGGGCGGCGGACCTGCTCGTAGCGGCAGCGGGATGCCCCGGCCTGATTGCCGCGCCGATGGTCAAGCCGGGGGCTGCCGTAGTCGACGTCGGTATCAACCGGCTCCCTGACGGCAAACTCATGGGGGACGTGGCATTCGAGGAAGTACGGGAAGTGGCCGGCTGGATTACGCCGGTGCCGGGCGGGGTAGGGCCGATGACGGTGGCCATGCTGATCGACAATACCGTGCGCGCCGCGGAGTACTCGATCTCGCGACGCTAGGAGTGTGTCGGACTTTGTCCCGACACACTCCTTACGCAAAACCGCCCG
>CAZQJF010000281.1:0-5024 GCA_964593735.1 uncultured Streptomycetaceae bacterium
GGCACGGATGCTTTCCATGAGAGTGCGCTGCGCAGCGAAGCGCGTTGCTCGAGAGTGCGTTCATGGGCGGCTTCATGACAGCCGCCGTCGTCGCGCCGCGGCTGTGGAGCTAGCTGGACGCTGAGCGGGCGGTGCGCCAAAACCATGTTCGTCTGGCTCCCCAGCAGGAGCTTCGAGATGCCGCACCGGCCTGAGAACCCTGGCGGCTTTCCTTACGACCGCGAGGTACCGATCGGCCATTGTCCTGACGCGCGCCGCGTGCTGGCGAGGGGAAATGACAGCGGCGTGTCCTCGTCATAGGCGTACATGTTCGGCTCCCATGCGGGGCCGACCCAGATGCCGGTCACCCGCGCTTTCTGTTCCCTGGCGAACAGTATCGCGCGCTCGACCGCCCGGCGCGACAGCGGAGAACCATCAGTCGGCACTAAGATACTCTTGAACACGTCCGATTCCGTGTCCTGGTGAACGGTGCCGGGAATTCAGCGGCAAACCATGACAGGAACGGCGCTGTGCGCGAGCACCTTGCTGGTCTCGCTGCCGAGGAGCAGCTTGGAGATCCCGCGCCTGCCGTGGGAAGCCATGACTATGAGGTCGCAGCGATTCTGCTGCGCCGCCTTGACGATCTTCTCGTAAGGGAATTTGCCCTCGGCATGCAGGCACTTGCACGGCACGCGAGCCGCAGCAGCCTCCTTTCGCAGCGCGCCGAGGTAGTGGTCCGCCGTCTTCTTGACGACGGCCGAATGCTGCTCCGGCGAGACGTAACCGGTCAGAATCGAATCACCGTACACGTTGGGCGACCAGGCCGGGCCTACATAGAAACCCGTCACCCGAGCTTTCTGCTCCTTCGCGAGGCGTACGGCGCACTTGATCGCACGGTGCGCCAGAGGTGATCCATCAGTTGGTACGAGGATGTTCTTGAACATGTTGAATCTCCTGGTGGTGGAATTTGACACCCGGCTCGCTTTTCTGCGCGGCACTTCCTGCCGCCGGCTCGGACGAGAACAGCGTGACCGTCATGGCGATCATTGCAGCTGAAACACCCGCTGCCATCAGCGTATTCAGGCCCATTGGCTATATCCTTTCTGGTCGGGCACCGCTTCCCGTTGGTTGCAAACGAGAACGGCATGAGCGAAATCTACTGTAACGGGCGGCCCTCATATTGATCCAGATCACCGGACTCCGTCGCCGCTTTCCCGGCCATTCCATTGCTTGAGGCCGGCCGCACCCTGCGGGGGACGTGGGGATAGCGCAGCTTTCCATTTTGCTTGATCTGGATCAACCGGAAGACCGGCACGCTGACCGAGAACCGCATGGCCGTCGCCGATGTCATCGGCGGCGCGAGGGACGCAGTGCTCGAAGCCGCGGCCCTGGCGTGCGAAATAGAGCCGTTCGACCCTGGGGCGCCGGATATACGAAAACATTCGCAACGCAATGCGTTATCTCCTGGCGGTACACGTGCCGATCGCCGGCATGTCGTTTCTGCCGCTCGTGTTTGGCTGGCCGGCATTCCTTTTTCCGGTGCATATCGTGTTCCTTGAATTCGTGATCGACCCGGCGTGCTCCATCGTGTTCGAGGCCTAGAAAAGCGAGAAGGACGTCATGCAGCGCCCGCCGCGCGATCCGCACGAGCCGTTGTTCAGCCTGCAGATGCTCGGAGTAAGCGTGCTGCTGGGGGCCTCCGTGCTCGCAGCCATCGCCGTGGCCTATTGGTGGGTGGCACGCAGCGGCGTCACTGCTGCCGAGATGAGCTCGTTCGGCTTCGCCGCTATCGTCTTCGGCAATCTCGCGATGATCCACTCTACCCGTTCGCGCGAGCAGATCGCGCTCCGGGCGATGCGCCAGAGCAACCCGGCCTTGTGGTGGGTAACGCTGGGCACTCTGGCAGCGCTCGCCGCCGCGATCTACGTTCCGCCGATTGCGGATATTTTCCGTTTTGCGCCGCTTTCGGCCGCCTACCTGGCGGCGGCGGTGGCGGCGGGTACCGTGGGCGTGCTCTGGTATGAAGCCTACAAATTTTTGCGGCCACGCACCGCCCATGTTTGACCTGTATCAAGTCCCACCGGGCCCTTTGTGCAAGACTGCATGAAGGATGGTGCCCGAGATGAATTCCCCGACGTTGGAGTTTGATTCCGAGGTGGTCCGCCGTTTCGACGGCAATGGGCCGCGCTACACCTCGTATCCCACCGCGGACCGCTTCGTCGACACCTTCGGCTTCGAGGCCTACCGTGCAGCAGTAGGGCGCCGCAATACGGGCGGCATCCAGCGGCAGTTGTCCCTCTATGTCCATCTGCCGTTTTGCCGCGACATCTGCTACTACTGCGCATGTAACAAGATCGTGACGCGGGATCGGGCCAAGGCCGAGGAATATCTCCGCTACTTGGACAAGGAGATCGCGCTTCAGGCGAACCTTTTCCGGGACGATTCCCGCGTTGTCCAGATGCACTGGGGCGGAGGCACGCCGACCTATCACAACGTCGAGACGCTGCGCGGACTCTTCACGCGAATCGTGGATTGGTTCGAGCTCGCGCCCGAAGGAGACTACTCGATCGAGGTAGACCCGCGCACGGTGGATGCGTTCGCGATGGACAAGCTGCGCTGCATCGGTTTCAACCGCGTGAGTTTCGGCGTGCAGGACTTCGACCACCAGGTGCAGATGGCCGTCCACAGGCTTCAGAGCGTTGAGCAGACGCGCGCGGCGATCGATGCCGCGCGGCGGTCAGGGTTTCGCTCCATCAATCTGGACCTGATCTATGGGCTGCCTAAACAAACGCTCGAAAGCTTCGATCGCACATTATTCCTCGTCATTGAGGCGCGGCCCGACCGTATCGCGCTCTACAACTATGCGCATCAACCGGCGGTGTTCGCGCCGCAGCGCCGCATCCCGGACGCGGACCTGCCATTACCCGAAGTGAAGGTCGAGCTGCTCTCGCTTGCCATCAGGCGGCTCGGCGCAGCGGGGTACATCCACATTGGAATGGATCACTTCGCCCTGCCGGGAGACGCGTTGGCGGTGGCGCAACGTCACGGACGATTGCACCGCGGCTTTCAGGGTTATTCGGCGGGTCCGGACTGCGATCTGGTGGGGCTTGGCGTTTCCGCGATCGGCGCGGTCGGGCCGACCTACAGCCAGAACTTCCGGGCGCTCGAGGACTACTACGAACGTCTCGACCGCGGGGAATTGCCGATCATGCGCGGCATCGAACTCACTCCCGATGATCTCGTGCGCCGGGCGGTGATCCAAGCCCTGATGTGCCGGTTCGTGCTGTGTAAGGAAGCGATCGGGATCGCTCACCTTATCTCCTTCGAGGACTATTTCGCGGCGGAAATCGACGCGCTGCGCGAATTCGAGGAGTCCGGCCTGATCGAGTCGGACGGGAGCTGGCTGACCGTAACACCCAGGGGGCGCTTCCTCATCCGCGGCATCTGCATGGTCTTCGACCGCCATCTTGGGAACGGGCCGGACGCGGCGCGATATTCGCGCGTAATATAGGCCGTTTCCATGGGAGTCCAGAAGCCGTCCTCCGCTGCATGAGCGCTGAAGCCGAGACGTCTGGCGTCGAATCGGTGTCGCGTGCGGTACTCACCTTCCTGCGGCGCTATCCGCCGTTCGACCAGATGGAGGAAGAGGCGCTGCGCTTCCTCGCGGAGCGGCTGTTCATCGGTTATCACGCGACGGGCGCGAGCATTCTCGAGCCCCGACACGGCGAGCCGGCATTCTTCTACGTGATACGCAGCGGCGTCGTGCAACTCGCGCCGGCGGATAACTTCCACCTGCCTTCCGGCGTGGAATCGACGCTGGGTCCTGGCGAATGCTTTCCCGTGGGCGCGCTGCTGGAGCGGCGTCCGGTGACTTCCGCGCATGTCGCCGCCGCGGACGCCTTCTGCTACCAGTTGGCGGCGGCGGATTTCCGCGAGTTGCTCCGCCGCAGCCCGCGCTTTCAGGCGTTCTCCACGCGCTACCTCGGCAGCCTGCTGAGCGAGTCGCGGCGCCTGCTGAAGATGCACCATGCGAGTCTTGCCGCCGAGCAGCAGGCGATGGGCCGCACGCTGCGATCGCTGATTCAGCGCCCGGCGGTCACTTGCACTTCCGATACGCCGATCGGCGCGGCATTGCGCAGCATGCAGCAGGCGAGGATCGGCTCCATCGTGGTCGCGGCGCCCGGAGGCGCTCCCGTGGGTATCTTTACGCGCTACGACGTCCTGGAGCGGGTCGCGCTCTCCGGCCGCAGTCTCGACGAGCCCATTGGCGCCGTTATGACGCCGGCGCCGCGCGTATTGCCGGCCGAAGCGAACGCCTACGACGCGGCGCTGCTGATCGCACAGCACGGCATCCGGCACGTGCCCGTGGTGGACGGGGGCAGGTTGATTGGCGTGATCACCGAACGCGATCTCTTCGCGCTCCACAGTTTGAGCATACGGTCCATCCACAGGACGATCGCCGGCGCTTCGGAGGCGGGGCAATTGCAACAGGCGGCGCGCGACATCCGCCGTCTGGCCCGGGACCTGATGGGGGAGGGTGCGGCGGCTGAGCATTTGATCGTCATAATCTCCACCCTGAATGACGCGCTTACCCGCCGCATCGTCGAGCTGGAGCAGGCGCACCACGGGATTGCCGGCATCGACTGGAGCTGGCTCGGATTCGGGAGCGAAGGCCGATACGAGCAGACGATCGCTACCGATCAGGACAACGGCCTCATCTTTCTTGCCCCGCCCGGTGAGACCGCGGACGCGGTCCGGCAACGCCTCCTGCCGTTTGCGCAGGCCGTCAACCGGACGCTGTCCGCATGCGGCTACCCGCTGTGCGCGGGCAACATCATGGCTGGCAATCCAATGTGGTGCCTGACACTGGACGAATGGCGGCGGCGATTCGACGACTGGATCAACAACACCGATCCACAGGCGCTGCTCAACGCCTCGATCTTTTTCGACTTCCGGGCCATTTGCGGGCGCGAGGAGCCCGCACAGACGCTGCGCGAGGCGCTGCTCGCCCGGGCCGCGGGCGCGCCGCGGTTCCTGCGCCAGAT
>CAZQJF010000282.1:0-5001 GCA_964593735.1 uncultured Streptomycetaceae bacterium
TATTTATCCTGTCCATCCTGTTAATCCTGTCTCCCCTGGATCTTAAGGTAGTGCCGATTGCTATCGGAGACGCCTCATCTGAGACTACTCCGGTCCCACGAACCCGATGTACGCTCCACAGGCGTCGCCGGGAGTCACCAGCATCGCCTGTTCACCATTGCTCCGTGTGCCACGCGCCGGCGGCGGCATGCCGTGCTCCTGCATCCAACGCGCAGCCGCGCCCATGCTGGTGGTGCGGTACAACGCCTGGAACGGACCGGGACCGCGGCGCTGCAGCGCATCGGCGGCCGGTCCCGGAGCGTAGGGCTGAACGATGCCAAGTCCATTGGGGCCTATCTCGAATACCGCCATGTCCGCCATGACCACGGTGCCCTTGTGCAATGACGGCTGGGGTATGCCCAGCACCTTTGCGTATATCGCCGCTGCAGCCGCGGCGTCCTTGGTGACGATGTAGCAGCGCTCGATGGTGCGCACCCCGTTGGGATGATTGCCGGCGACCGGCACCTGCGTGCGGCGCTCCCCGATCGGCGTCAGGTGCTGGATGAAAAAGACCGACAGCGGGTTTTTCGGGCCGAGCGCTGCGGCTTTCCACCGCAACTCCTGCCCGGCCGGGGTACGCCGGCCTGAATCGAACGCATCGCTCACGTCGACGCCGCGGCTGCGCATCGCGGCCACGTCCCCTGCCAGATCGTCGCTTTGCAGAATGACGTAGCGTATGCCGCCGCCAGCCGCGATGAACTCCGTCAGATCGGCGTGCGTGCTGCCCGGCCTGCGCGCCTCCACCCGGTGCCCGGCCTCATCGTGGATCGCCAGCAACTCGATGTAGTCGTCCTGGTTGAACGCGATGGCATTGTGGGTGCCCTTGCCCGTATGCACACCTCCCGGGTAGATGTTGAAACCCATCTTGCCGTACTGATCGAGGCCCCGCTGCAGGTCGGGCACGCAGATCATCACGTGGTCGATACGGGTAAACATGGCGGGCTCCGAAGTGATGCGGGACTCAGCGCTGCGGCTTGATCCCCGCGTCGGCGACCACCTTCTTCCACTTCGGGATGTCCGCGGCGATGGCCGCGGCAAATTCCTCCGGCGTGCTGCCCAGCGGGTCGGCGCCCTGACTCGACATGTTGCGGCTCACCTCCGGGTCTTTGAGGATGCGGTTCAACTCACCGTTCAGCTTCGCGAGCAGCGGCTTCGACATTTTCGCCGGGCCGATCACGCCGTACCAGGCGCTCACCACGTAGCCCTTGACGCCGGACTCGTCTATCGTCGGCACATTCGAGAGGGCGGACGAGCGCTTGTGCGTCGCCACTCCCAGCGGCACCAGTCGCCCGGCCTTGATGTGCGGTATGGACGACGGGATCGAAGGAAAGGCGACCTTCAGGTGTCCCCCCAGTAAATCGATGATCGCCGCCCCTTGTCCCTTGTACGGCACGTGCGTCATCCGGATTTTGGCGACCGCGTCCAGCAACTCGCCGCACAGGTGGCTGGGTGATCCCACGCCGGAGGAGCCATACGAAAGCTCGCCTGGACGCGCGCGGGCGTAGGTGATGAATTCGCCGATGGTCTTCACCGGTATCGACGGATGGACCACCATCACGTTCGGCACCATTGCCACGATGCTGATCGGGGTGAAATCCCGGATCGGGTCGTACGGCAGCCTGGGATGCATCGCCGGATTGATGGCGAAGCCCGCGGGGATCATCTGCAGGGTATAGCCGTCGGGGTTGGCTTTCGCCGTCATCTCGGTCGCGATGATCTGGCTGGCCCCCGGCCGGTTATCTATGACGACCTGCTGCTGCCACGCTTCCGTGAGCTTCTGGCCGAATATCCTGGCGAGTATGTCCGTCGCGCCGCCCGGAACCACGCCTATCAGCAAGCGAATCGGGCGGTTGGGGTAGTCCTTCTGCGCGGAAACGCCGCTTGCCGCGCAGGACAACAACAACGCGAGCGCGACGGTACCCGCCCGATGAAACGTCGTCGCGAGCTGCGTGCAGGCAGCGTTTCCAATACGAGTCCTGTTCATTTGCCTCCTCCATTTGTCATTTTCCATCGTGAGGGAATCCACCCGAAGGACGTTCGCACAAGGTCCGTGTTCAGCAGCACCCGTGTTTATCCGTGGCTGAAATCCTGCGGCCCCTTCAGGTTCAGGTACCCGCCGGGCCGGCCAGCCGCAGGGAAGGGCGCAGCACGAGGCAGAGCGGCAGCGCGAGCAGCACGCATCCGCCGATCACCGCGATGGTCTTCTCTATGCCTATCGCGTCGCCCAGCAGTCCGTAGCCGAGCGGCGCGACGATGCCGCAGCATGCACCGACTGTGTAGACCATCGCGAATGCCCTCGGCAGCCGGTCCTGCTCGACGAGATCGCCGATGGTCCCATAGATCACGGACGAAGTGCCCTGAAGCACCACGCCGATCAAGGGCAGCAGCACGAACGTGGCGGCCGCCGGGAGCGCGAGCGTCAGCAGTATGCCCAGCCCGGTTGCCACTTCCGTGATGACGATCGTGCGCAGCACGCCCAATCGCTCGGCGAGCACGCCGCAGGCGTATTTGCCCGCCATGCCGCCGGTGAGGATCAGCGGAACCGAGAGCGCCGCCCAGCCTTCGGGCAAGCCGCGCTCGATGAGTAGGAACGCGATGAACGTGAGAAAGCCGGTCCGCGTCATGCTGTCGACCGCGTCGAGGGCGCACAGCGCGACGAACGCCGGCTTGTGGCGGATGCCCCAGCCCTGAACCCGGGGCTTTTGCGTGTCAGCCTTCGGCGAATGCGCCCGGGTATTGGTCACGGCCAGGAACACCATCACCGCGGTTGCGACGCCGGCGATCCCGAACGCGATCACCGGCGCCTGCCACGAGATGCCCGCCAGCACGCACAGGCTCACGATGCCGCCGAAGGCGAACTTGCCGACGTCGCCGAAAAAATTATAGGTTCCAAGCGCGATACGCCGGCCTTCGCCGGGATAGGCGTGCGAGATTATGGTGGAGGAGAGCGGATGCTGAACCGCCGAGCCGACGCCCGCGAAGAAGAGCGCAATCAGGATGGCCCAGAAGCCGGGGGCGTATCCGAGCGCGATGAACGAGACGCCCGCGATCAGCGTGCCGATCGCGAGCAGGTTGCGCTCGCCGAAGCGCTCGGCAATCAATCCCGCCGGGATCTGGAACGCCGCCATGGCTACCCGGTGGGCGGAGCGGATCATCCCGACCTGGGCGAGCGACAGGCCGAAGGTCTGCGCGAACAGCGGCAGCAGCACGTAGGTGACGTCGGAAAATCCGTCGTGGACCGCGTGAACGGTGCAGCAGGTCGTCAAACTGCGTTTCGCGGTTGGCTGCGCCATCGACGGCTGATTGCGTTACATTTTCCGTGACATTTTTGCGGCAATTCTGTGACAATCATAGCAGGCGGCCATAACCAGCGGGGGAGCATTTGGACGCGGTGACCATCACGATCTACATTCTCGCGGCGTCGTTCATCATCATGACGCTTGCTTTGTTTTTTGCGTACCGGCGCACCGGTCACTACGGCATGTTCCTCATGGGCCTGACTTACGGCGCTGCGGCGGGACTCGCGATAACGCTCACGCACTGGTGGCCGCTGGTGGCGGGCTTTGTCCTGGCGTGGATACTCAAGCTGATCGGACTGGATCCGGGGACGGACATCTTACCGGCGGGGACCGGAGACGCGCCACCAGGAACCGGGCAGCAGGCAACGGGAAGAAGTGATGAAGTGACGAAGTGACGGAAAGCATCACTACCAGGTTGATGCAAAACCCTCGGAGACCCGTTCGTGTTGAGCGTAGCGCAGCGGAGTCGAAACATGAACGGCCAAAATTCAACGAGTTGTTCGCCCTTCGACTCCGCGCATGCGCGCTACGCTCAGGACGAACGGAGTTTTGCATCAGGCTGCTAGCGATAGCGACGTCACCGAATCACCAGCGACAGCGACGTCACCTCATCACCGTCAATCGGGCCCTCAGGACAGGGAGATCACGATGTCGCTGTCCACGAGCAGCGTTGCCAGATTCTGCGTGTAGCTGTGGTAGGTGTTTTGGCCGATTACCTGATCCGCGCCCTGCGTCCACCCCGTCCCTATCTCTGCCGAGTCGTCCCGATTCCCGGTTACCCTCAGGGTATTGCTCTCGGTTTTCTCGACGATGAACAGCCGCCCCAGGTCATCCGGCGGCGAGGCGGCGAAGAGCGGCTGACTCAAGCCGGCTGCCACGCGGGTCGCTGCGATCGAACTGACGTTGCCCTGCGGCCCGTCTGGATCGAAGCCGTAGATGAGATCGGCGCCCGCCCCGCCTTCGAGGGTGTTGCTGCCGTTGGTGCCGGTCAGCTGCATCGGGCGTCATGGTGTTGTTTGTCCATATAAGGATTTGGCGCGGCAACTCTACGCCGCGCCAAATCCTCCGCCCCCCGGCGTTTCGATCACGAAGATATCACCAGCCTGCATCTCGATCTGGTCGCACGCGCCCAAGCGCACGATCTCGCCGCTCGCCCGGATGACCGCGTTGCGGCCGGTCATCCCCGGCTCCCCGCCAGCCATGCCGTAAGGCGGAACGCGGCGGTGTCCCGAAAGGATCGCCGCGGTCATCGGCTCCAGAAACCGGATGTGCCGCATGGCGCCGTTTCCGCCGCGCCACCGCCCGGCGCCGCCGCTGCCCAGGCGGATGGAGAATTCCTCTACCAGCACCGGAAAACGCCATTCCAGCACCTCCGGATCGGTCAGCCGCGAGTTGGTCATGTGGGTGTGCACGCAGTCGGTTCCGTCGAAGCCCCGCGGCGACTTGTCGCCGCTCAATGAGAGCGACTTGTCGCCGCTCAATGTGGGCGACTTGTCGCCGCTCAATGTGGGCGACTTGTCGCCGCTCGATGTGGGCGACTTGTCGCCGCTCGATGCGGGCGTTCCGTCGCCATCCGCGAGCAATCCCGCCCCCGAGCCCCCGCAGATCGTCTCGTAATACTGGTAGCGGTCGTTGCCGAAGGTGAAGTTGTTCATCGTGCCCT
>CAZQJF010000283.1:0-1440 GCA_964593735.1 uncultured Streptomycetaceae bacterium
GCGCGCGCGCGCTGTGCGCGCCGTGCTCCGGACCGCCCGTGCGGAGGCAGCCGCGCGCAATACCGGCGCGTGGAGCAGCGGCTCGATTTCCGCGGCGGGAACCGGCTTGCAGTAGAAAAACCCCTGCGCCTCGTCGCAATTCAACGATGCGAGGGTAGTCGCCTGCTGCCTGGTTTCGACGCCCTCGGCGACGACCTTGAGCTTGAGCGAGTGGGCGAGGGCGATGATGGTCGTCACGATCACCATGTCCTGGGGACTGCCGCCCATCCCGTTGATGAACGAGCGGTCGATCTTGACCGAGTCGATGGGCAGCCGCGCGATGTAGCTCAACGACGAATAGCCGGTGCCGAAGTCGTCCATCGCGATGTGTATGCCCAGTCCGCGCAGGGTGGAGAGCCTGCCGATGCTCGCTTCCACGTCCTTCATGAGCAGGCTCTCGGTGATCTCGAGCTCGATCGCGTCCGGGATATCCCCGGCCTGCCGCACCGCGCTGACGATGGTGTCGACCAGGTCTTTCTGCTGGAGCTGGATCGCGGACACGTTCACCGCGATGCGCGGAACCGCGCAGCCGCTCGCCGTCCATGCACGGTGGTCGGCGAGCGCGCGCCCGAGCGCCCACTTGCCCACCTCGAGGATCAGCCCGGTCTCCTCGAGTACCGGGATGAACATGCCCGGCGCGACCAGCCCGCCGCCGGGCTCCTGCCAGCGTATCAGCGCTTCCAGGCCGCAGATCGCGCCGCTGCGTAGATCGATCTTGGGCTGGTAATGCAGCACGAACTGCTGCGCCTCGACTGCCTTGCGCAATCGCGTTTCCAGCGTGAGAGCGTGCGCGGCACGCGCATTCATCTCTGCGGCGTAGAAGAGGTAGCGTTCGGCGGAATCACGCGCCTTCTTCAGCGCAGCCTCGGCATTCCTGAAGAGGGTATCGGCGTCCCCGCCGTCGGCGGGGAACATGGCCACTCCGGCTTTGGCCACCGCGCGCAACTCCTGGCCATCGATGGTGAACGGCTGCTGAAAGCAGGCGAACACCTGGCTTTCGAGCGTATGCGCGACGCCCGCGGAATCCCGCATCCCGCGAATCACCACGCCAAAGCTGTCGGCGCCGGTGCGCGCGAGGTAGTCCTTGCCGCGAAACGCCTGCTCGAGCCGGCGCGCGACGAGCCGCAGCAGTTCGTCGCCGCCCTGGCGGCCGAATGTCTCGTTGATGTTGCGAAAACGCTCCAGATTGAGCAGGACCAGCGCAATCATGAACGGCTCGCCGCCGCGCGATCGCATCTGCTGGCGGGCACGATCCATGAACAGGGTGCGGTTGGGCAGGTCCGTGAGATCGTCATAGTAGGAGAGATAGTCCAGTCTTTCCCGGCGCGCGATGGACTGCAGCCCGAAGGAGATGTCGTCAGCGAGCGCGGTCAGCAGCTTCAACTCCTCGTCGGTGAAAAA
>CAZQJF010000283.1:1540-4992 GCA_964593735.1 uncultured Streptomycetaceae bacterium
CCGTGCTCTACCGCGATGCGGCAGGCCTCGCCGAACAGCTCCTGCCGGTCGCGGGCGCGTATGATCGCGGAATTGATCCCGCTCAGCACCGCGTGGATCCGGTTCAGCCGGGCGATGCGCTGCTCCTGAAGCTTGCCTGCGGTGATGTCCACGTGGGTGCCGAGGACGCGCAGCGCGTGGCCGTCGGCGGTTCTTTCGACCACTTTCCCGCGGCTCAGTATCCACTTCCATTCGCCGCTTTTGGTCATGACCCGGTGCTCGGCGTCGAAGCTGCCGCGACGGCCGCGGATCGTGTCCCGCGTCAGGTCGAGCAGCATCTGCCGGTCGTCGGGATGGGCCAGCTTGACCAGTTCAGGAACCGTCGTCACCGTCGGGCGCGGCTCGTATCCGAGCAGCTTCGTCCAGTGCTCGCTCAGGTACAAGCGCCCCGACAATACGTCGTTGTCCCACAGCGCGACGCCGGAAGCCTCGAGCGCGAGATCCAGGCGCTCCTTCGCCCTGAGTATTTCCGCCTCGTCCTGGCGTTTCTCGATCGCGATGCGGGCGATGTGGGTGGCCGCCGCCACCAGCTCCAGTTCCGCCGGGTAGGGCGCGCGCGGGGTCCGGAAATAGTTGGCGAAGGTGCCGAGCACGTTGCCGTCCCGGGAGAGTATGGGCGTGGACCAGCAGGCGCGAAGGCCGTGCGCGGCCGCAATGGGGCGGTAATCCGCCCATAGCGGATCCGCATCGATATCGGTCACGATGACCTGTTGCTTGCGGTGCGCGGCCGTGCCGCAGGACCCCGCCGCTGGGCCTATCGGCAGCCCGTCGACCGCCCCGTTGTACTCCTCGGGCAGGCTCGGCGCGGCGCTGGTCCAAAGGTGCGCGCCGTCCCCGTTCACCAGGAGGATAGAGCACAGCATGCTCGCCCCCTGCGACTCGACGGTCATCGCGAGCTGACGGAGCGCTTCGGGCAGGGAGGCGCCGCTTGCGATCAGCTCGAGTATCCGGTTCTGGCCGTCCCGCCACAGCTCCGCACGCTGCCGCGCCGCGTGCCCCTCCGCTTCCTGCAGGGCGCGCCGGACGACCGGAACGAGGCGGTTCAGGTGGTCCTTCAGCACGTAGTCGGTGGCGCCGCGCCTCATGGCTTCGACTGCGCGGTCCTCGCCGATCGTGCCCGAGACGAAGACGAACGGAACGCCGGGGGCCTGCTGGCGCGCCAGGTCGAGCGCCATCAGCCCGTCCAGGCCGCCTGGCATGCTGAAGTCGGACAGGATGATGCGCGGCTGGAATTCGGCGAGCGCGCGGCGAAAGTCGATCTCGGTATCGACGCGGCGGACATCGACCACCAGATCGGACCGCCGCAACTCGCGCAATACCAGCTCGGCATCGCTTCTGACGTCCTCGACCATCAGGATCTTCAGCAGCTCCTTCATGGTCGCGCGGGCTCGTGCGGTAGTGGGGCCATGGTGGCGTGCGGCAGCGGGGTCCTCCTATTGCTCGCCATTCACCAGGCGCTTGATCAGGGGTATGAGCTCCCGGGTGATCGCACGTTTGGCGACGAACGCGCTTGCGCCGGCCTTCTGCGCGGCGGAACGATGGCTGGAATCGTCGTAACCCGAAACCATCACCACCGATGTCCGCGGCGAGCGCTCGAGAACCATCCGCGTTCCGTCGACGCCGTCCGTTCCCGGCAGCCGGAAATCCATGAGGACGATGTCCACCCGCTCCGTCTCGACGATCTTCAGCGCCTCGTTCACGGTGCCGGCCTCGCGCAGCCGGAACTGGCCGAACGAAGCCTGGATGCGTTCGCACAAGGCCCGCCGGACCGCAGCGTGATCGTCTACCACCAGTGCAATGGGATTGTGCAGCGTATCTGCTCTCATAGTTCGCGCTCCGTGTTGTTCAGGTGACTGCGCGCGCAGCCGGCATCCTGCCGCAGCGCGGACAATCGACTTGAAATTTACCTGAAACAGCAGGTCGGGCGCTGTAGGGGGTGGCCGACAATCGGTGTCGGGTTTTTCCCGACACGCGGCTGGCACGGGGTCCAGTGCCTAGAAGCCATCTCAAAAACCCTGATTGACGCGCGGGTCAAGATCAAAACAGACAGGATTACGGGATTTACAGGATGTTTTTTAGGTTGCAATCCTGTTCATCCTGTAAATCCTGTCGGTGTCCCGTTTTTGAGACTGGGTCTAGTCGAGCGACGTAATGCCGCGCTGAATGGCGAATTTGACGAGAGTGGCGAAGTCGTTGATATCGAGCTTCTCCATCAGGCGCGCGCGGTAGGTTTCCACGGTCTTCGGCGACAGCGACAGGGTGATGGCAATATCCGCGACGGCATGTCCTTCCGCGAGCATCTGCAGGACCTGGCGCTCGCGGGAACTGAGGCGTTCCACCGGATCCGAGGCGGTCTTGTGCACGACCTGGTCGATCACGCTGTCGGCCAGATCCTTGCTGAGGTAGCGCCCCCCCTGGTGGACCGCCCGGATCGCGTCGACGACTTCCTTCGCGGCCGATTTCTTGACCACGTAGCCGGTGGCGCCTGCCTGCAGCGCGCCCAGGACGTGCACCAGGTTGGAGTACATCGACAGGACGATCACGTGGGTGTCGGGACAACGCTCGCGGATGAGGTGCGTCGCCTCGGCGCCGTTCAGGACCGGCATCGCGTGATCGATCAGCACGACGTCCGGGCGCATCTCCAGCGAGAGGCGTACCGCCTCGCGGCTGTCCTGGACGCAGGCGACGACCTCCATATCCGCCTGCGCCCCGACGACGAAGCGCAACCCCTCGGCTACGACCCCGTGGTCATCCGCGATGAGAACCCTGATCGCCATGTCAGCAGGGTATACGCACGACGACCCGCGTGCCGCGGCCGGGCGCGGCCCCGATCTCGAAGCGGCCGCCGACCGCCTGAGTGCGCTCCCGCATCGTCACCATGCCCAGCCCCGGCCTGCGCCTGGACATCGAGCCGGACGCGGCTTCGAAGCCCACGCCGTCGTCCGACACCGCTATGACGAGCTGCGCGTCCGAGTGCTCGAGCGAGATGCGCGCGCGGCTGGCGTGAGCGTGCTTCGCAATGTTGTTGAGCGCCTCCTGCATGATACGGAACAGCGCAATCTCGCTGGCCTGCGGCATGCGCTCGATGCGCTCCGCGCCGTCGACGCTCACCGGTATTCCGGTGCGGCGCGAGAACTCGTCCGCATACCATTGCAGCGCCGGCAGCAACCCGTAATCGTCGAGCATCGGCGGGCGCAGCTCCGACATCACGTTCTCGATGGACCCGGCGGTGGATTCGAGCAGCGCGGCCGCGTCATCGAGGCGCGAGCGCGCCGCGTCGTTTCCGTTGCCCGCGAGCTGCGTCTTCAGAATGTCGAGACTGATGCTGAGCGCGGTGAGATTCTGGCCCACCCGGTCGTGCAGCTCGCGGGAGAACTGCCGGCGCTCGGACTCCTGGACATCGACCAGCCGCC
>CAZQJF010000284.1:0-4976 GCA_964593735.1 uncultured Streptomycetaceae bacterium
CGCGAGCGCACCGCCCGCTGAGGGCAGGATGTATCAGCCGCAGATAAACGCAGATATACGCGGATAAGTTCAACCCAAACCCAAGGGCTATGGAGCCACAGATAAACACAGATACACACGGATAAGATCAACAACCCTCCAAGAGTTATTGAGCGGCAGCCAAACCACACACAGTTATGCGATCTTTGAAACGGCTGTTTGAAATCTGTGTTTATCTGTGTTTATCTGTGGCTGTATCCAAGGCACTGACGTGAAAGCACTCGCGTGGATCGTCGCGATCTTCGCCGTGGCGGTGGGGCTGACCCTGCTCGCGCGCTACAACACGGGCTACGTGCAGCTCGTGCTCCCGCCGTGGCGAGTCGAGTTCTCGCTCAACCTTGTGCTGCTGGTGCTCGCGGCCGCCTTCGCACTGGTCTATGCCGCCATGCGGGCGGTGTCGGCCACCGTGCGTCTGCCGCGCCGCGTGCGCGAGTACCGGCTCGCGCGCCGCCGCGAGATGGCGAGGGCGACGCTGCTGGAAGCGCTGCAGGAGTATTTTGCCGGGCGTTACGCAAGAGCCGAGCAGGCGGCGTCTTCCTCCATCCAGCTGGGCGAGCACGCAAGGTTGAGCGCGGTGCTGGCGGCGCGCGCGGCACACGAGCTGCGCGGCTACGACCGGCGCGACGCGTATCTCGCCCAGGCGGCGGGGACCAATCCGGAGGAAGACCTCCCGCGGATCGTGACCGAAGCCGAACTGCTGCTCGACCAGCGCAATTACCAGGATGCGCTGGAGCGGTTGAAGGCGCTGCCGCGCAAGCACACCGCCGCGCTGCGGCTCGAGCTGAAGGCCCAGCAACAGGCGCGCAACTGGGAACAGGTGCTGCTGCTCGCCGGGGAGTTGGAGAAGCGCAGTGCGTTCGAGAGCGTGCAGGCCGACCAGATCCGGCGTTACGCGCTCGCGGAGAACCTCAAACGGCAGGCGCTCGATTCCCGTTCCCTGGAGGACGCCTGGCGCAGGGTCCCGGCGCAGGAGAAGACGAACCGGCGGGTGGCCACCGCCGCGGCGCAGTGCTTCATCGCGCTCGGCGGCTGCCTCAAGGCCCATCTCATCATCGAGGAAGCTCTTGCCCAGGAATGGGACAGCGAGTTGGTCGGTCTCTACGCCGAGTGCGACGGCGGCGACACCGTCGCCCGGATCGAGCGCGCGGAGTCCTGGCTGAAGCAGCATCCCGACGATGGCATGCTGCTGCTCACGCTGGGCAGGCTGTGCGCCCAGCAGGAGTTGTGGGGCAAGGCGCAGAGCTATCTCGACGCCAGCATCGCCATCGAGCCCACCTACTCGGCGCGCCTGGCGCTTGCGCAGCTGAACGAGCGGCTCGGCAACGCGGAAGCTGCGCGGAGCAACTATCGCGAGAGTCTCGAGCTTGCGCTGGCGCAGTTGCGCACGGTGACCGGCGGCCGCCGGCGGACACCGTTATAAATTCTCGACGCGAAGGCGCAAAGTCGCAAAGGACATCAAAGTTAGGTTTGCTGAATCCGAATCCCGAATTCTCTTTGCCTCGACCAGTGGAGGGACAAATGGTGATGTTTCAGAAAGAACGCTTCATCGAGGAATGCCGCGCAGCGCTCGAGGAAGGAAACGCGCAGGCCGCGATCCGGGAGCTGGTGGCGAGAGCGGTGAGCGAACCTTCGCAGATCATACGAGAGCTGGGAGAGCCGAAGGTCGCGGGGGTCGACGTGCTGCACAAGGGGGACGATTTGACGATACTCCATCTGCGGTGGGGGCCGCGGATGGTGTTCAAGCCGCACGACCACCGCACCTGGGCCATCATCGGCATTTACGGGGGCTGCGAGCAGAACATCTTCTATCGCCGCAGCGAGCGTGGGCTGACCCAGCACGGGACCAGGGAACTGAACGCGAAGGACACCGCGCCCCTGGGCGCGGCGATCATACACGCCGTCACCAATCCACTGGATCAGATTACCGCGGCGATCCACGTCTACGGCGGAGACTTCTTCGCGATACCCCGCAGCGAATGGGACCCGCGGACCTTTGCGGAGCATCCGTACGACGTTGCGGATACGATCAGGGCCTTCGAGGAGTCGAACGTGCGTAACAATCAATAGGCGATGAATTTCCCTCGGCCGCCGGAACTCCACGGTAACGAACCCGGTCTCACCCTCGTTCTCATCACTCGCGCCAGGCCATCATGAAGACTCCCAAACGCTCCGCGAAAGCTCCCGCCACCGGCGGAGTAAGTCCACCTCGCGCGTCCAGCAAGCGCGGGCGTGGCAACCCCGATGCAGGAGGAGGCCCGGAGCGCGAGCAGGTCCGCCAAACGACACGCCGGGTCAATGTACCCCGGCATTCCGAGCGTCCCGCTGAGCGCAGCAACCAGAGGCGCAGCCGCCGACCCTGAGCTAGGGATGAGGGGCAGGAGAACTGTTCCAGGTTCGACGTTCAAGGTTATTCATGCAACATTGAACTTTGAACTCGGAACTTTGAACGGGCTTTTTGTCACCCGTCAGTCGTCACCCCTTCCTCTGCGGGCGGTTTCGCATTTAGCAGCGTGTCGGAACTTCAAGTCCGACAGGCTGCTAGCGGTCGAGGTCCATGTCCTGATAAGACTCCGGGCGGCCGAGCGGCTCGACGTGCGTGAGCACGGAAATACCGGGCAGCGCCGCGCGGATGGCGCTCTCGACCTGGTGCCCCATGTCGTGTCCCCGCGCGACGCTCCACCTCGCCGGCACCAGCACGTGAAGGGTCACGAATGAGCGCGCTCCGGCTTGGCGCGTGCGCACTGCATGGAAATCGATGCCCTGGGTGCGAAACTGGTCGAGCACGCGGTTCAAAGCCTGCAGGTCGCCTTCCGGCAGCGCATGATCGAGCAGGCCCTGGAACGAGCCGCGCATGAGCTGGTAGCCCGACCATACGATGTGGGCGGCTACCGCAAGCGCGATCAACGGGTCGAGCCGCTCCCAGCCGGTAAGCCAGACCGCGGCAACGCCGAGGATGATTCCGGCGGAAGTCCAGACGTCGGTCATCAGGTGCCGGGCATCGGCCTCGAGCGCGATGGATCTGAATTCCCGTCCTGCCTTCAGCAACTGTTTCGCCACGATGTAATTGATCACCGACGCGACGGCGGAGACCGCAAGGCCGGCCCAGATGTGCTCCAGCGGGCGCGGCGCGATCAAGCGGTCGACCGCGGCAACGGCAATGGCGATCGCCGCGATCAGTATCAACGTGCCCTCGAGACCGCTGGCGAAATATTCCGCTTTGGAGTAGCCGAAGGCGTGTTCTTCGTCAGGGGGGCGCGCGGCGATGCCGAGCATCACCAGCGCCACGGTGGCGCCGGCGAGATTGATCGTTCCTTCGAGCGCGTCGGAGAGCAACCCGACCGATCCGGTGAGCCACCACGCCAGCGTCTTCAAACCTATCGTGGCGACGGCCGCGGCGATGGAGAGGACGGCGAATCTGCGCGCGCCGGACATTATTTGAAGGATGAAGGATGAAGGATGAAGAATGCGTTTAATTATTAGTTTTTCTCGGGAACGGATGGAGTAAAGGAGTCCGAGAAAAACTCGTTCTCCGGCAGCTTGCACTGCGCCGTAAAGTCCCGCTGCGCCGCCTCGACCATGACCGGCGCGCCGCAAGCGTACACCTGGTGGCCGGAAAGGTCCGGGAAATCCTCCATTGCCGCGCGGTGGACGAGACCGGTACGGCCGGTCCAGCCGTCGGTGGGCAGCGCATCGGAGATCACGGGGATGTAGCGCACACCGTGCTCCCGCTGCCAGCGCTCCGCCAGGTCGTTCATGTACAGATCGGCGCGCACGCGGCAGCCCCAGTAAAGCGTCATCGTGCGGCCGATCCCCTTGTGCAAGGCGTGCTCGATGATCGCCTTGACCGGCGCGAATCCGGTGCCGCTTGCGACGAAAACGATGGGCTTCGTGCCGTCCTCCCGCAGAAAGAAAGTGCCGAAGGGGCCCTCGAAGCGCAGGATGTCCCGCTCTTTCATGCGGGTGAACACGTGATCGCTGAACGGCCCGCCGTAATTGCGCAGGTGCAGCTCGAGGAAGTCCTCCCTGTGCGGCGGGTTTGCCATCGAGAAGCTGCGGCGCGCGCCGTTCTTCACCAGGATGTCGATGTACTGGCCGGCCAGGAACGGGAGGCGCTCGTTCGTGGGCAGCTTGAGCTGCAGCACCATCACGTCCGGGGTAGTGCGCTCCATCTTCTGCACCCGGCACGGGAGCATCTTGATCTGCAGGTCCTTGACGCCCGCGATCTCGCGGCATTCGATGACGAGGTCGCTCAAAGGCCGCGCCTGGCAGAACAGCGCCATGCCGGCGATCTTCTCGGCGTCGGGGAGAGCGTGCTTTTGGTACTCGCCGTAGTCGAGCTCGCCCTCGATGAGCCTGCCCTTGCAGGTGCCGCACGCGCCGTTGCGGCAGCCATAGGCGATGACGACGTGCTCGCGCAGGGCGGCATCGAGCACGGTTTCGCCATCGTTCACGGTGAACGTGTGGCTGGTAGGCCTGATGGTGACCCGGTGCGGCACTTTCAAGCTAAAATTCGCCCATGAGACGTTTACTCATCGTCGGCTGCGGTGACGTGGCGGGCCGCATGGTGCCGCTGCTGCGCGGGCGCTGCCGCATCTATGCGCTGACTCACAGTCCGAGCCGCCTGGCGGCATTGCGCGCGATCGGCGTTATCCCGATACCAGGAGACCTCGACCGGCCGGTATCGCTCGGGTCTCTCGCCGGAGTCGCGCACGACGTCGTGCACTTTGCGCCGCCGCCGGACCACGGCACGCGCGACACGCGCACCGCGCACCTCATTGCAGCCCTCGGAAAGCGCAGCAGTCTACCACGGCAGTTAGTCTACATCAGCACCAGCGGCGTCTATGGCGATTGCAACGGCGAGCTGGTCGCCGAAACGCGGCCCGCGCGCCCGCGGACCGAGCGCGCGCAGCGGCGCGCCGATGCCGAGCGGCAGTTGC
>CAZQJF010000285.1:0-4958 GCA_964593735.1 uncultured Streptomycetaceae bacterium
ATATGGATATCAGACCGCCCTACGGCTATCAGGACATCATCCCGCTTACGAAGCAGCATCGCGTCGTGCTGCCGGAGAGCGGCAAGCTCCCGCTCGTGTTCCGCACCCTGACCGCGCTCCCGCTCTCGTTCACCGAGTTCGCGGCGGCGTGCCGCGACTACCCGATAGCGTTCGTCAGCGGTGATTCCGGCGGTAGTTTCGTGCCGATGGTCGTGCTCGGACTCGAAAATCAGCAGAACCTCTTCGTGACGAGAGAGGGCGCGTGGGACAACGCGGTCTACCTCCCGGCCTACGTGCGGCGATATCCGTTCTGCATGACCAAGGTCACGGTGGACGGGCGCGAGCAGGCCGAGCGGGTCGCGTGCGTCGAAAAACGCGCGATCAGCGAAAAGGGCGACGCGCTCTACGACGCGAACGGCGCACCGCTGCCGGTGTGGGATGAGCGCCAGAAGCTGCTGTTCGAGTACGAGCAGGATCTGCTCCGCAGCGAGGAAATGTGCAAGGCGGCCGCGCTGTTGCAGCTATTCGAGCCCTTCACGATGCAGGCGGTGCCGAACGAAGGCACGCCGGTCGCGATGACCGGCATGCATCGCATCGCGGAACAGCGGTTGGGGGAGCTACCGGCGGACAAGTTGAAGGAGCTCACTCAAACCGGCATGCTCTCGCGCATCTACGCCCACCTGATTTCACTCAACAACTTTGGCCGCCTGCTCGACCGGCGCACCGCGGCCGCGGCGAAGGGCTGAGCCCGGGAATCGGATTTAACCGCAGAGACGCGGAGAGAAACAAGGATTGAACCGCAGATACACGCAGATACACGCGGATAAAACCAAGAACGAATCAAGAATGATTCGCCGTCGATGAAAGCCGGTATGCTCTCCGATAACAACGACAACTCAGTGGTAGTCATCCTCGCGCTGATGTCGCACGGCCAGAATCGTAACGGTCTCGTTGTTCTCGATCTCGAACAGGGCCACATATCCTGCGGTGCCAAACGTAATTACGAGCTCTCGCAGAAAAGGATTATCGGGTGACGCTTTGCGGCAGCTGAATGGGAACTCGCGTAGGAGCTCGATACTCTTCGCGATGGCGTTGCGCGCACGGCGTGCAGCCCGCACGTCTTGATCAAGCAGAAAGCCGTATAGCCGGCGCAGATCCTCTCGCGCCGCCCCGGTGTAGCGAACGCGATAGCTCACCTGCGGGCGCGGCGTTTACGCTCGGCTTTCACCAGCATGCGATCAAGCTCCCGCAAAACCTCTTCGGCGGGAACGTAATCGCCAATGCGTTTGGCTTCGTCGCGGCCACGCAGTCCCCGGGCAATGAACTCGTGCTGCGCTTTCCTGCGCTCAACATTCAGGCGCAACGATTGCTCCATGAAACTCGACAGGGTCTCACCGTCCTGCAACACCCTCTCGGCAGCCTCGCGTAGTTCGGGATCAACGCGCAGCGAGGGAATGGAAGCAGTTTTCATGGGTTGGTCTCGTGCATTGCAGATGCAACGCATTATCCGCAAGTACGTGGCTGCTGGCAATAACGCGTGGCCCGGAATCGCAAGAGAGAGCAAATCCGGGATGAGGGTGAAGGGAGCTCAAGGGCAATTGAGCCGCAGATACACGCGGACGGGATCAAGGGCGAATCCAACCGCCGATGGCCGCAGATGGCCGCCGATAAGATCAAGAACAGAATTGGGCCGCAGATACACGCAGATACACGCGGATAAGATCAAGGGCGAATCTAACCGCCGACGGCCGCTACACGGTATCTGTTCCCATTCCAGATGATTCGGTTACCACATCACCACTGGAATCCACCACGTAGGTGTCGTTGCCAGGGCCACCCAGCATGGTGTCTTTGCCAGAACCTCCCACCAGCGTGTCGCCATGCGAACCACCAAGCAGCTTGTCGGAATTTCCTCCGCCATTCAGCGTATCAACGGCCTCGCCTCCCAAAATGATATCTCTGTTACCGACCACAATGATTTTACCGTCGTCCTGTAGAGCAATTGCTTCAGGCTGGTCATCACCCGGTCCCATTGCGGTGGTGAGTTTATCCGTGTTTATCTGTGTTTATCTGTGGCCAATTCCGTCTTGGTTATCTTGGCGCTTTGGCAGTTCAAATTTTGAATTTGCATTTTCTCTCCTCTTCCTCCGCGCCTCTGTGGTAAATGATTTGGTTGTTGGTCTCAATTTCATCCCTTGGCGGCCTTGGCGTCCTGGCGGTTAATCCTTCTTCTCACGCTCAGGTGAGCGATAAGCCCAGACCATCATCGCGATGCCCGCGATCACCATCGGCAACGACAGCCACTGCCCCATCGACAGCCCCATCGCGAGCAGGCCCAGGTAACGGTCCGGCTCGCGCGTGTATTCCACCGCGAACCGGAATACCCCGTAGCCGATCAGGAAAGCCCCGGAAACCGCCCCGCGCGGTCGCGCCTTCGAAGAGAACCACCACAGCAGCACGAAGAGCGCCACGCCTTCCAGCGCGAACTCGTAAAGCTGTGAAGGATGCCGGGGCACCTGGTCGGCGTTGGGGAAGATCATGGCCCACGGCACCGTGGCGGGCCGGCCCCACAACTCCGCGTTGATGAAGTTCCCCAGCCGCCCGGCGGCGAGCCCGAGAGGCACCAGGGGCGCGATGAAGTCGGTAACGGCGAGCCACTCCTGCCGCCGCGTGCGCGCGAACACCGCCATCGCCAGCACCACGCCGAGTAACCCGCCGTGAAACGACATGCCGCCTTCCCACACGTAGAACGCGCGCCAGGGCTCGGCGGCGTAATCCGCTGCCTTGTAGAAGAGGGCGTATCCCAGCCGGCCGCCGATGATCGTCCCCAGAATTCCGTAGAACAACGCGTCGTCCAGATCTTTCGTCGTCCATACCCCGCCGGGCCGGGCCTTGATGCGATGGCGTCCGGCGAACCAGAACAGCGCGAAGCCGACCAGGTACATGAGGCCGTACCAGCGCACGGCGAGCGGACCCAGTTGGAACGCGATGGGATCGAACTGCGGGTGGACGAGCATCAGGAATTGGCCAGAACGAAATCGTTATCCCGCGTGCGCCCCGCGAATCGAGATAAGGGGTGGCCGAACGAGCCGTGTGCTGGCCAATTCCTAGGATTGTGTACTTGAACTTGAACGATCAATTCAACCGCCAAATATCCCATTTCAGCCTGTCGGTTCGATGCCGCCACGAGCGAGAGACACTGCGTCATCCCCAATCGTTCATCCTGGCAAGTCCGACAGGCTGCTAGAATGACGCTCTCATTATACGTCCCGTTTTCGAGGCTTACCGATGGCCCTCAACAAACGCAGCCGTCTCATCACCGAGGGCACGGCGCGCTCGCCCAATCGCGCGATGCTGCGCGCAGTGGGTTTCGGTGACGGCGATTTCGAAAAACCCATCGTGGGGGTGGCCAACGGGCACTCGACGATGAATCCGTGCAACGCCGGTATCCAGCCGCTGGTCGACCGCGCGATCGCCGCGCTCGCGGCGGCCGGCGCCAAGCCGCAGGTCTTCGGCGTGCCGACGATTACCGACGGCATCGGCATGGGCACCGAGGCCATGAAGTATTCGCTGGTGTCGCGTGAAGTCATCGCCGACGCGATCGAGACCGCGGTCAACGGCCAGGCGATGGACGGGGTGCTGGTATGCGGGGGCTGCGACAAGAACATGCCGGGCGGGATGATGGCGATGCTGCGCATGAACGTGCCCGGCATCTACGTCTACGCCGGCACCATCAAGCCGGGCCGGTGGAAGGGCCAGGATCTCACCATCGTTTCGGCGTTCGAAGCAGTGGGCGCATTCGCGGCGGGCAAAATGAGCCGGGAAGACTTCGACGGGATAGAACACAACGCCTGTCCATCGGTCGGCGCCTGCGGCGGCATGTACACGGCGAACACCATGTCATCGTCGTTCGAAGCGCTGGGCATGAGCCTGCTCGGATCCTCGCAGCTCGCGTCGCCCGACGCCGAGAAAGCGGATTCCGCCGCCGAGTCGGCACGCGTGCTGGTCGAGGCGATCAAGGCGGATGTGAAGCCGCGCGACATCGTGACGCGCAAGAGCATAGAGAACGCGGTCGCCCTCATCATGGCGACCGGCGGCTCGACCAACGCGGTCCTGCACTACCTCGCGATCGCGCACACAGCCGGTGTCAAGTGGACCATCGATGATTTCGAGCGCGTGCGCAGGAAGGTCCCCGTGCTGTGCGACCTCAAACCCTCGGGCCGCTACGTGGCGGTGGACTTCCATCGGGCGGGCGGCGTGCCGCCGGTGTTGAAAATGCTGCTGGAGCACGGCCTGCTGCACGGCGATTGCCTCACGATCAGCGGGCGAACCATGGCCCAGGAGCTGAAGAACGTGTCCGCGCCGGGGACCGATCAGCAGGTGATCCGTCCCTGGAGCAATCCCATGTACGCGCAGGGCCACCTCGCGATATTGAAAGGCAACCTCGCCCCGGAAGGCTGCGTGGCCAAGATCACGGGCCTGAAATCGCCAAGCATCACCGGGCGGGCGCGGGTCTTCGATTCCGAGAACGCGTGCATGAAAGCGATCATGGCGAAGAAGATCAAGGCGGGCGACGTCATCGTCATCCGCTACGAGGGCCCGAAGGGAGGGCCCGGCATGCAGGAGATGCTCGCGCCGACCGGCGCGCTGATCGGCCAGGGGCTGGGCGAATCGGTGGGGCTGATCACCGATGGGCGGTTTTCGGGCGGCACCTGGGGCATGGTGGTCGGCCACGTCGCGCCGGAAGCCTACATGGGCGGCCCGATCGCGCTGGTGAAAGAGGGCGATTCCATCACGATAGACGCCCGCAAGCGGCTGATCCAGTTGAACGTACCGGCGAAAGAGATCGCCGCGCGCCGCAGGAAATGGAAGCAGCCCCAGCCGCGCTACACCCGCGGCGTGCTCGCCAAGTACACGCGGCTCGTCACGAGCGCGAGCAAGGGCGCGGTCACCGATTA
>CAZQJF010000286.1:0-4957 GCA_964593735.1 uncultured Streptomycetaceae bacterium
CGGGCGATTTCGCCCAGGCCTACGTGATCGCCCACGAGGTGGGCCACCACGTGCAAAAGCTCACCGGCGCCTTCCAGAAGCTGGAAGCGGCGCGCGGACGCGCCTCCAAGGCCGAATTCAACCGGACCTCCGTGCGCATGGAGCTGCAGGCCGACTGCTACGCCGGCGTGTGGGGACATCACGCGGGCACCATGAAGCAGCTCGACGCCGGCGACCTGGCCGAAGCGCTCAACGCCGCGACGGCGATCGGAGACGACCGCCTGCAGAAGCAGACCCAGGGCCGCGTCGTGCCCGAGTCGTTCACCCACGGCTCATCGGAGCAGCGCGTGCGCTGGTTCAAGCGTGGCATGGACTCCGGCCGCCCGAAGGATTGCGACACGTTCGCAACCAGAGCGCCTTGAGCGCCGCCAAACCGTAGCCGGTCCTCGCCCAGGCGGGGATCGAACAGATACCCGGCGCCCTTCCGTGGGCGTAGCCCGGCTCCGAAAACCGGAGCAGGCGGCGCCGGCGTCACGAGCGCGCCACCGTAGTCCCCTGTCCTGCATCGGGCTGTACAATCACCCGTCCGCTTCGTATCGCACAACGCCACCCCCGGGGGGAACCGACAACATGCGGCTCAATCGTGTAAAAAAGCTCTGGCGTGAAGGCAAGCCGGCCGTAGGCGGCTGGCTTTCGATTCCACATTGCGTGCAGGCCGAGGTTATGGCCCATACCGGGCTCGACTGGCTGTGCATCGACATGCAGCACGGCTGCATCGACTACCCGGATACGGTGCCGATGCTGACCGCGATCTCCACCACGAACGTCACGCCGTTCGTGCGCGTGCCGTGGAACGAGCCGGCGATGATCATGAAAGTACTGGATGCAGGCGCCTACGGCGTGATCGTGCCGATGGTAAGCAACCGCGCCGAGGCGGAGCGGGCCGTGGCCGCCTGCCGCTATCCGCCGGCGGGCATGCGCAGCAACGGACCGAACCGCGTGCTGCTCTACGCCGGGGCCGACTACCAGAAGCACGCGAACGACGAAGTGGCTTGCATAGTGATGATCGAAACGCCCGAGGGCATCGAGAAGCTCGACGAGATCGTCTCCACGCCCGGCGTGGATGCGGCCTACATCGGCCCGACCGATCTTGCGCTCGCCCTGGGACTGCCGCCGGTCATGGACAATGACGAGCCGAAGCACGTAGCGACCGTCAACCGCATTCTCGACGCCTGCAAGCGCCACAAGACGGTCGCCGGCATCCACACCAGCAGCTCGAAATTCACGCAACGCTACCTGGATCAGGGATTCCAGATGGTGATGCTCGGAACCGATCGCTCGGCAATGTCGAACTACATGAAAGCGGAAATCGGCCGCCTGACCGGCTGGACCCCTCTGACCCCGGGCAGCGGGCCGAATACCGGCGGTTACTGACGCGGCGCAGCGAGTAGAATCCTGCCATGGACCGCCGGGCATGCCGGTCCGCATCCTGGTCCGGGACGGCCGATCACTTTGGGGCCATCGGCAGGAAAACGTGACGACTGACGCCGCTATCGCCACTGGCGGCTGGAGAAACGGAAGATGCACGAAATGCGCTATGAGGCGCCCAGGACATTGGAGGCGGCTGTTGCCCTGCTCTCGGGCGCGAACGGTCAAGCGAGAATACTGGCCGGCGGCACGGACCTGCTGATCCAGATGCGGGGCGGCCGGGTCGAGCCCGAGCTGCTGGTCGACGTCAAGGGCATTCCGGAGATGACCTCGATTGTTGCCGAGAACGGCGTGTTTCGTTTCGGCGCGGCCGTCCCCTGCATGGCGTTGATCGAGCATGAGGCATTCTCAAGAGCGTGGCCCGGCGTGGCCGATGGAGCAAACCTGATCGGGTCGATCCAGGTGAGAGGACGCGCAACCGTCGGCGGCAATCTGTGCAACGCCTCGCCCGCCGCGGACACCGTTCCCGCCCTGATCGCCGCCGGTGCCACCGCCAGCATCGTCGGCCCCAACGGCAGGCGCGAGGCGCCGGTTCAGGACATCGCCACGGGACCGGGCAAGACTTCGCTCACCAGGGGCGAGATCGTCGCATCGTTCCTGCTGCCGCAGCGCCCCCCGCGTTCGGGCGATGCTTATCTTCGCTTCATCCCGCGCACCGAGATGGACATCGCGGTCGTCGGCGCGGGAATCAACCTCACGCTGGACGAAGCGGGTGTCTGCAGGCAGGCGCGGGTCAGCCTCGGCGCGGTGGCCGAGCGCGCTCTGCTGGTAACCGAGGCCGCCGCCGCGCTGATCGGCACGAAGGTCGATGCGGACGCGCTCAAGCACATGGCCGCCGCCGTGAGCGCGGCCTGCCGGCCGATCGACGACAAGCGCGGAACCAAGGTATACCGGATCAAGGTCGCCGGCGTGATGGCGCGGCGCGCCGCTGAAATTGCGCTCGAACGGGCGCGGAGGAAGAACTGATGGCCAAGGTTCATGTAACGACAACGCTCAACGGCAATGCCGTCGAGTTTCTTTGCGAAACGCGCCAGACGCTGCTCGAGATCCTGCGCGACGAGCTGCACCTGACCGGCACCAAGGAAGGCTGCGGCACGGGCGACTGCGGCGCCTGCAGCGTAACGGTAGATGATCGCCTGATGTGCTCGTGTCTCTTTCTCGGCGTCGAGGCCCAGGGCAAGGCGATACAAACGATCGAGGGCATGGCCGAAGGCGAGAAGCTGCACCCGCTGCAGCGCAAGTTCCTGGAGCACGCCGCGCTGCAATGCGGCATCTGCACGCCGGGGGTCCTGGTCGCGGCGAAATCGCTCCTGGAGCGCAATCCCGATCCGACCGAGGAAGAGGTTCGCTACTGGCTGGCGGGCAATTTGTGCCGCTGCACGGGGTACAACAAGATCGTCGAGGCGGTGCTCGATGCCGCCAGCGAAATGCGAGGAGGTTGACATGGCGAGCGTGATCGTTCATCCCGAAAGAGAACTGAAAGTCGTCGGCACGAGCCCGGTACGGCCCGATGGCGTGCCCAAGGTGACGGGTCTCGCCCAGTATGGCGCCGACTTCAGCCTGCCCGGCATGTTGTGGGGAAAGATCCTGCGCTCGCCGCACGCGCATGCGCGCATCAGGTCCATCGACACGTCGAAAGCGCAGGCGCTGAAGGGCGTCAAGGCAGTGATGACCTCCGCCGACCTCCCCGAGCAGAAATTCGACTATGTCGGCCCCGAGCGCGTCGCCGTGAATTTCTGGCACATGACGCGCAACATCATGGCGCGCGAGAAGGTCCTCTACGAGGGCCACGCCGTCGCCGCCGTCGCCGCGACCACCCCGGCCATCGCGGAAGAGGCGCTCAAGCTGATCGCAGTCGACTACGAGGTGCTGCCGCACGTCATCGACGTCGACGAGGCGATGAAGCCCGATGCCCCCCTGCTGCACGAGGACATGATCACCCGCGGCATCGAGCCCGCGCCGACGCAGCCCTCGAACATCTCGAAGCGCATCGAGTACAAGATGGGCGACATCGCGGCGGGCTTCGCCGCGGCCGACGAGGTCGTGGAGTTGAGCTTCAAGACCGCGCCGGTGCACCAGGGCTACATCGAGCCGCACGCGACCCTTGCGCGCACCGACACCGACGGCCAGGTGGAGCTCTGGGTGTCGAGCCAGGGGCACTTCGTCGTGCGCACCTTCGTGTGCAGGCTCCTCGGCATCAAGACCGCGGACCTGCGCGTGCATGCCGCCGAGCTCGGCGGCGCCTTCGGCGGCAAGACCGTCGTGTACGTCGAGCCGGTTGCCGTCACGTTGTCCCGCAAGACCGGCCATCCCGTGAAAATCATGATGAGCCGGGAGGAAGTGTTCAAAGCGACGGGGCCGACGTCCGGGGCTTCGATGACGATCAAGGTCGGGGTCATGCGCGACGGCAAGATCGTCGCCGCCGACGCTCTAATGAAGTATCAGGCGGGCGCCTTCCCGGGCTCCCCGGTCATGAACGGCTTGATGTGTGGCTTCGCGCCGTACGACATCCCCAACGTGCGCACCATCGGCTACGACGTGGTCTGCAATCGGCCGAAGACGGTCGCCTATCGCGCCCCCGGCTCGCCGATCTCGGCCTACGCCGTGGAGAGCACCATGGATGCTGCCGCCGCAAAAATCGGCATGGACCCGCTGCAGTTCCGGCTGAAGAACACGGCCAGGCCCGGAACGCAACTCGTGCACGGCGCCAAGCATACCCACGCCGGCTTTGCCGAGACCTTGCAGGCGCTGCAAAATCATCCCGGCTACGCCAAGCCGCTCGGCAAGAACCAGGGGCGCGGCATGGCCGTGGGCTATTGGTTCAACGGCGGCGGCGAATCGAGCGCGACCGTGCACGTCAACGAGGACGGCACGGTCGTCGTCGCGACCGGCAGTCCCGATATCGGGGGTTCGCGCGCCTCGACCGCCCAGATGGCGGCCGAGACGCTGGGGATTCCCTACGAAAGCGTCAGGCCGATCATCGCCGACACCAATTCGGTCGGCTACACCCAGGCGACCGGCGGATCGCGCGTGACCTACGCGACCGGCCGCGCCGTGATCGACGCCTGCAGGAAGGTGGTCGCCGAAATGTGCGCCCGGGCCGCGAAGATCTGGAAGATCGAGGTCGAGGACGTGATCTGGGAAGACGGCAGCGCCAGGCCTGCAGGCAAGCGCGCAGGCGAGTTCCCGGCACTGTCGTTCAAGGAGATTGCTTCCAAGCGAACGGCGACCGGCGGGCCGATCGTCGCTGCTTCGGCGATCAACGCGGAGGGACAGGCGCCCGGGTTTGCCGCCCAGTTCTGCGACGTCGAGGTCGACACCGAGACGGGTCTCGTGAAGATCCTGCGCTTCGTCGCCGCGCAGGACGCGGGCCGCGCCGTCCATCCGAAATATGTCGAGGGCCAGATCCAGGGCGGCGTGGTGCAGGGGATCGGCTGGGCGTTGAACGAGGAATACATCTACGACCGGGAGGGAAGACTATCGAATGCGG
>CAZQJF010000287.1:0-4952 GCA_964593735.1 uncultured Streptomycetaceae bacterium
CTGTTCATCGACGCCGATGATGCGCAGATCGACGCAGCACGGGAGGCCGGGGCGCCCGTGATCGAGCTTCACACGGGACGCTATGCCGAGGCCACGCCCGGCGCGCGCGCGCGCGAGCTCGACAAGCTGGGGGCGGCATCGGCTTACGCAACCGCCAAAGGACTGTACGTCAATGCGGGCCACGGCCTCAATTACGAGAATGTCCGCGCCATTGCGCTGCTGCCCGGTATCCGCGAATTGAACATCGGCCATTCCATCGTGGCGCACGCCGTGTTTGTCGGTCTGTCGCAGGCGGTGCGCGAGATGAAGGCCCTGATCAACCCGGCGCAATGATTTACGGCATCGGCATCGATGTAGTGGAGCCTCAGCGGATGGCGCGGCTGCTGGACAAGTATGGCGAGCGCTTCGCGCGGCGCATCCTCACCCCCGTGGAGTGGCCGGGCTTTGGCAAGACGGTCAAGCCGGTCCTGTTCCTCGCCAACCGCTTCGCCGCCAAGGAAGCGTTTTCCAAGGCAATGGGCACCGGCTTTCGTTACCCCGTTACGCTGCAGTGCATCAGCGTGGTGCAGAATGCGGCGGGTAAGCCCGGGTTCGCCTTCCATCCCAGTCTGGAACAGCTCGTCGAGAGCCGCGGTATAGTCGGCCATCACCTGACGATCAGCGACGAGACGAATCTAGCCTGTGCCTGCGTCGTGCTGGAAATCTGATGCTGGATCGTGTCTCAACAACAAAAAGCTAGATTCAGCCACAGATACACACAGCCAAACACGGATGTTGCTCAGGGCAAAGGTCTTGCACGGAGTGCGCTATCTGTGTTCATCTGTGTTTATCTGTGGCTCTGAATATTCTCTCAGGCCACTTAGACAGCTATGAGTGCGAAAGACATCCCGCTCGGACCGGTCATGCTGGACGTGACCGGGACCGGGTTGACCCCCGAGGACCTCCGGCGGCTCATGCATCCGCTCGCCGGTGGCGTCGTCCTGTTTTCGCGCAATTTTTCCTCGCCCGATCAGCTGACCGGCTTGACCGCGGAAATGCACGCATTGCGCAATCCGGCCCTGATCATCGCCGTGGACCACGAGGGCGGCCGGGTGCAGAGATTTCGCGCCGGCTTTACGGCGATTCCGCCGATGCGCGAGCTGGGGCGGCGCTGGGATACCGATGCCGGTCATGCGCGCAGGGTTGCCCAGGACGTCGGTTTCGTGCTGGCCGCCGAGTTGCGCGCCCACGGCGTGGATCTCACTTTCGCGCCGGTGCTGGATGTCGATCACGAGGCAAGCAGCGTGATCGGCGATCGCGCTCTGCATTCCGATCCCCGGCCCATCTCGGAACTCGCGCGCGCGCTGGTGCAGGGGCTGAAGCAGGCCGGTATGAGCGCCGTGGGCAAGCATTTCCCCGGACACGGGCACGTGCGTGCCGATTCGCACTATGAAGTTCCCGTCGACGATCGCAGCTACGCCGCGATCGAATCCAGCGACCTCGTGCCGTTCCGGCGTTTGATCGGAGCCGGACTGTCCGGCATCATGCCGGCCCACGTCATCTATCCGCAGGTGGACAGCCTGCCCGCGGGGTTTTCGCAGGTATGGCTGAAGCAGGTGTTGCGCGGCGAACTGGGATTCGGCGGTGTGATTTTCAGCGATGATCTGTCCATGGAGGGCGCCAGCGGCGCCGGGGGCATCGTCGGGCGCGCCGAAGCTGCGCTGGGCGCCGGCTGCGACATGGTACTCGTATGCAACAACCCGCCGGCGGTGGACGAACTGCTCGCCGGCTACCGGCATGCCATGTCCCCCGTCAGCCTCGCGCGACTGGCGCGCATGCACGGGCGGGCACGCGCGAAGAACATGGTGAAATTGCGGGAGGACGCGCGCTATGCCAAAGCGCTCAATGCGATCGCGGATATCGGAATACGGGAGGGCGAACTGCCTCTGGGTTCATGAGAGGAAATGTCAGGCTTACTCCCGACATTTCCCGGTGAAGATCTCCAGGGAATCAGTTCTGGTGTTTCCGAGCTCGCGTCCCGAACGATCGGAGATTGCCTCTACCCGATACCATCCGGGTTCCATTTATAGCAGACTGCCGGCGCGAGCCCGCAGTATGCTATGCGCGCTCGATGTAATCGCCGGTGTCGGTGTTCACCTTGATCTTCACGCCCTCGGTCACGAACTGCGGCACCATGACAGTGAGTCCCGTGTCCACTTTAGCAGGCTTGAACGACCCGGTCGCGGTTGCGCCCTTGAGGTTTGGTTCCGTCTCGACCACCGTCAACGTCACGCTCGCCGGGAGCTCGACGCCGATCGGGCGGTCGTTGTGCAGATTCACCTGAACGTCGATGTTCGGGACCAGATAGCCCGCCTGACCTTCGAGAAAGTCCGCGGGCAGGTTCAGCTGCTCGAAGCTTTCCTTGTCCATGAACACGTAGCTGTCGCCGTCCTGGTAGAGATATTGCATATCCCGCGCCTCGACGACCGCGCGTTCGATCTTGTCCTCGGTGCGTATTCTCTCGTTCTTCTTGGTGCCGGACTCGATGTCCTTCATCTCGACCTGCATGAACGCGCCGCCGCGGCCGCCCACGTGCACATGGTAAGCTTTGAGCACGCGCCAGACGCGCTTCTCCCATTCGATGAGGTTGCCGGCGCGGATCTCGGTTGCCAGTACTTTCGACATCTTTCGCCCTGCTTTGAAAAGGGCGTAAGTTTACACCACCGCAGTGGAGTCCCCAATACCGGAAAAAGGCGTATGCCGTGCGAGCCTGTATGGTCGATGCCGCGAAGCGAACATGCAGCCCGCATGTCGATTTCGATGCATCGTGCCGGGGACCGTTGAGTGGCGGCGTTTAATTCCGCCTGCCGCCTGTGCCCCCGGCTGGCGCATCACCTGGACCGCGTGCGAGCCGGGCATCCCGGCTATCATGCGCGTCCCGTCCCGGCGTTCGGAGCGAAACGCCCCCGGCTGCTCATCGTGGGCCTCGCTCCCGGCATGCACGGGGCCAATCGCACCGGCCGCCCATTCACCGGCGACCAGGCGGGCGTATTGCTTTACGATACCCTGCACCGTTTCGGGCTCGCCGATCGTCCCGTATCCACCGGCAGGCGCGATGGCCTGAAGCTCAACGCATGCCGCATCACGAACGCGGTCAAATGCCTGCCCCCGGCCAACAAACCGGACACCGTGGAGATCGGACTCTGCAATCGCTATCTGCGCGATGAAATCGCGGCCCTGCCCGGCGGCGCGGCGATCGTGGCGCTCGGCGGCGTCGCGCACGACGCCGTATTGATGGCGCTCGGCGTCAAGCGCAGTTCCCGGCGCTTCCACCACGGTGCGCGTCACGACCTGCCGCACGGATACACGCTCTTCGATAGCTACCACTGCAGCCGCTATAATACGCAGACCAGACGCCTTACCCCGGAGATGTTCCGCAGCGTGTTTGCCGGTGTCGCCGAACACCTCGCATGCGGGAAATGAGCTGTCCCACAGAGAACCGGTAACGGTAAGAATGCCGCGAATCGGCGAACTGCCGGAACGTGGAGCACTATTGAGCATTCGGAAAATGGTTGACGCTCCATTTTCCGCCGTCCCTCTCCCCTCTCCTGCGGGAGAGGGGCCAGGGGGTGAGGGATCGAGCGTCAAGCAAATTGCGGACGCTCGATAGCTCAATCGTGTTCAACCCCGCCGAACTTCTCTCCGGCTTGCCGCGGCTGCCTGGCGTGTACCGCATGCTGAACAGCCAGGGCGAAGTGCTTTACGTCGGCAAGGCGCTCGACCTGAAGCAGCGAGTGGCGTCCTACTTTCATAAGCAGGCCGGCGTGTCTCCGCGCATTCACGTCATGCTGGGCCAGGTGGCCGCGGTCGAGACCACGGTAACCCGCTCGGAAGCCGAGGCGCTGCTCCTCGAGAACAATCTCATCAAGTCGTTGTCGCCGCGCTACAACATACTGTTTCGAGACGACAAGTCCTATCCGTTCCTGGTCGTGACCGGCCATCGTTATCCGCGCCTGGGTTTCCACCGCGGCGCGCTCGACAAGCGCCACCGCTACTTCGGGCCGTTTCCCAACGCGGGGGCGGTGCGCGAGAGCATCCAGCTGCTGCAGAAAGTTTTCCGTATCCGTACCTGTGAGGATACGGTGTTCGCCAACCGCTCCCGTCCCTGCCTGCTGCATCAGATCAGACGCTGCACCGCCCCGTGCGTTGGTCTCGTGGGCGATGCTCACTACGCGGAGGAAGTCAGGAGCGCGGAGCTCTTCCTGTCGGGCAAGGAAGACGAAGTGATGGAGCGGATCGCCGCCCGGATGGCCAGCGCATCGGAGCGCACGCAATACGAGGAAGCTGCGCTGCACCGCGATCAGATCGCCGCGCTGCGCAAGGTGCGGGAGAAACAATTCGTGAGCGGCAAGGGCAACGACGCCGACGTCATCGCGTTTGGCCGGGCCGCCGGCGTCACCTGCGTCAACCTGGTGATGGTACGTGGGGGCCATCACCTCGGGGACAGGAACTTCTTTCCGCGCAATGCCGAGGACGCCGCGCCGGAACAGGTGCTCGAAGCCTTCGTGCTCCAGCATTACCTCCAGCACAGCACCCCGCTCCAGATCGTGGTGGGAGCGCCGATCGCCGCGGGGCCGCTCGAGCAGCTGCTTTCCGGGCGCGCGGAGCACCCCGTGCAGATCAACACCCATCCCGCCGGCACCCGGCGCGCGTGGCTTGATATGGCGCGCCGCAACGCGCAACTCGGAGCCGAGCAGAAGCTGGGGCTTCAGTCGACCCAGGAAGCGCGGCTCGTGGCGCTGCAGCAGGTATTGGAATTGCCCGACACTGCGCAGCGCATCGAGTGCTTTGACGTGAGCCATACGATGGGCGAAGCGACCGTGGCCTCGTGCGTGGTCTACGACCGGTCCGCCATGCAGAAGGGGGAGTACCGCCGTTACAACATAGCGGTCAGGGCGGACGGCGGGCCGCCG
>CAZQJF010000288.1:0-4934 GCA_964593735.1 uncultured Streptomycetaceae bacterium
CAACATTCAATATTGAATTGCGGCTCAACGCTCTTCGAGCCGCAATTCGATGTACGCCTTGTCGCGCAGCTGCCGGACCCATTCCTGGTAGGACTCGTCCGACTTGCGCGCGCGCAGCGCCATCCGGGCATCGATGCGCCGGCGTTCCTTGGACATGTCCTCGTTGCGCCGCTCGATCACCTGGATCAGGTGCCAGCCAAATGGGGTCTTGACGGGGTTGCTTACTTCGCCCGGGCTGAGGCCGTTCAACGCGCGCTCGAACTCGGGCACCGTGTCGCCCGGCGAAACCCACCCGAGATCGCCGCCTTTCACGGAGCTCGTATCCTCGGATTGAGCGCGCGCGAGCTCGCTGAAGTCGGCCTTGTTGTCCAGACGTTCCTTCAACCCCACCAGGCGGCGCCGGGCCTCGTCCTCCGAGACGAGTTCGTTGGTCTTGATCAGTATATGCCGCGCCCGGGTCTGGCGCACGATCACCGGCGACGAGCTGCCGCGCTTTTCGTTCAACCGGAGCAGGTGAAAACCGTTCGCGCTGCGCAACAGGGCCGTCACTTCGCCCGGCTGCATTTTCTGCAACGCCTCCACGAACAGCGTCGGCAGGCGCGTCGCATCCCGCCACCCCATGCTGCCGCCCTGCAAGGCGTCCGGCGCATCGGAAAACGACGCCGCGACCTGGCGGAAATCGGTCCCCGACTTGATTTGCGCGAGGGCCTGCTCGGCGCGGACGCGGCGCGTCTGGATCTGTTCCGGGCTCGCGCTCTCGGGCACGGTCACCAGGACATGCGACAGGTTGTACTCGTCGCCTGCGCCCGATTGGGTCTGCTGGTTCTTGATGAAATTGTCGATCTCTCCGTCGGACACCACGATGCGATTTTCCACTTCGCGTTCCCGCAGGCGCGTCGTCACGATCTCGTTGCGGATGTCCTCGCGGAACTTGGAGAATGGCACCCCGTCTTTGCCGAGCGCCGCGCGCAGCTGCGCCAGAGTGAGCTTGTTCTCCGTGGCGATGCGGGTGATGGCCCGGTCGAGCTCCGCGTCGTCCACACGCAGGCCGGTTTCCCGGGCGAACTGCAGCTGCACGCGATCGGTGATCATCCGGTCGAGGATCTGTTTTTCAAGCGCTTCGCGCGGCGGCGGCGGGGTTCCCTGCCGCTTCAACTGTATAAACGCCAATTTGACGCGATCCTCGAGGTCGTTACGCGTCACGACCTCGTCGTTCACGACCGCGACGATCCGGTCGAGCACGACGATGGGTGGCGGTTTCTGCGCAGGAGCGCTCGGCGCCCACATGAGCGCGAGCGCCAGCGCGGCCAGCAACAGGAAATGAACGCGAGGTTGCACGACGACCGCCACACCCCGTAACCCGGTGGAGCATGAAGGCCGGTATTGCCCCGGTCTGGTATGCGTTCGAAACGGCGCCATGTGAATTCGACTTGGAATCAGGCTGGACGGGATCAGTAATACGCCCCGAGCGTTCCGTGCAATTCCTCGGGCAGCGGCGCCCGCGGGTCCCTGACGTAGCCCCCGATATTGCGCCGCAGCGTATCCAGTGGATTAGAGCCGACCCGGGAGACGCCGTTCAGTTCGAGTTGCACGAAAAATGTGTTGGACGACTGCTGGGTCGCGGTGGCAAAGCGGTGTATGACCCCCCGCAGCGCCCAGCAATCGCCATTGTACTCGATGCCCACCAGGCTCTCGAGCGTGCGCTGGTCGCGCAGCGAGTAGTTCCACCGCGCCAAGCCGGTCAAGCGGCTGCTGATCGGCCACTGGGCCGATATGTCCGTCTGCCGGATCGAATTCAGCGTCTCCCGATAACTCAGGTTGAGGACTTTGCCCGGCGCGGGCTGGTAGCGCGTGCCGACGTTGAGTCGCTGGGTCGTGGAGAAGTTGGTGCTGTATTGCCAGCCCGCCTCCGCGGTCCAATGGGGCGCGATGTTGCCGGAAAGCGCGGCGAGCAGGTCCGAGCTGGAGCTGGTGCGCACCGGCACGCCCGGCAGCGAGACCCGCTGCGTGTTGAAATAGAAGCGTTGCGCCACGCCCGCCCGCAGCCGTTCGGCGCCGCTATCGGCACTCAGCAAGCGCGAGGTGACGCCGACCGTGAGCTGGTTGGCGTCGTTGATGCGGTCCCATCCCGCGAACTGGTTCTCGGAATAAATCGTCGCGAAATTGATGTCCCGCAAGCCGGTATCGAATATCGGTATCCGGCTTTGGTCCCGGAACGGGATGTAGACGTAGTACATCCGCGGCTCCAGCGTCTGCAGGAATGACGTCCCGCCCAGGGTCATCGGCCGTTCGAAGGTGACGCCGCTGTCGGCGGTCACGACCGGCAGCGTGCGCGTGAGCTCCCTCACGCCGGCGTTGCTCGCGTCGATACTGTAGCGCGACACGTTCGCGGCGACCCTGGGCGTGAAGTAGCCGTACGCGGTTTGCAGGGGAACGCTGAAGCCCGGATACGCCATCAACCGTCTGCCCGTGACCAGAGTGGCGTGCTCGAAGGCGACGAATTGGCTCTGAAAGTCGAAGTCCGTGTGAAACACGTCGGGGCGCGAGGCGACGAAGTTGAGTTGGGGCTGGCGGTTGTAGGGCGGCGTGACCGGCGCGAGCGGATCGACCTGCAGCGTCTGCCAGCTCTGCATTAAGGCGTTAAACCCGTAGGTGCCGCTGTCGCCCCAGGTGCCGCTGCGGGCGAGCCAGCCTTCGTTTGGCAGCAGCACCTGAGAGGTGAGCGCGATCCTGCTCGAAAGGTCGGTGAAGTAGGTATTGTCCGATACCCGCTGCAGGTTGAGCGCGCCGTTCCAGCCGTAGGGCAGGGCCTGCGCGTGCCGGACCAGGTAGGCGTGGCGCTCGTTGCCGTTGAAGAGGTTGTCTTGCGGGAGCACCTCCGCCTGGGCAACGCCGTTGTAATTGGGATCGAGATAGCGGAATTCCGAGTTCAGGAGCACGCCGCGGCGGGTCATGACGCGGGGCGATATCGTCGCATCGCGGTTGGGCGCGATGTTCCAGTAGTACGGCACGGTCAGCTCGGCGCCGCTCCTGCTGGTGTTGCCGTAGTGCGGCGTCAGGAAGCCGGATTTACGCTCCTGGTGCAGCGTAAAGGAGAGGTACGGCGAGTAGAAGATCGGCACATCCATGAACACGATGCTCGCATCGCGCGCCGTGCCGACGTCGCGCGTTTTGTCGATGCTGAGCTCGCCGGCGCGCACGTACCAGTCGTCGTTCCCCGGTCCGCAGGTCGTGTACTCGGCGCGCTCCGCTCGATACTGCCGCGGTCCCTCGAACAGCAGGCGCTCTGCCGTGCCGCGCGCATCGGTGGCATCGAACCGCCGCTTCTGCCCGGCAGTTCCGGGTTCCTTGTGAAGCGTGTAGTTCGGGTTCTCCATGAAACCGCGATCGGTTTCGAGGTTGTACTTGAGCCGCGTGCCCTCCATCACGTCGCGACCCTGCTCGATGCGCACCTTGCCTTCGGCGACGACCTCGTCATCCGGCTTGTCGTAGCGCATCCAGTCGGCAAATACCGCCTGGCCGCGCTTGCGCAACTTTACGTTGCCTTCCGCCTCGATTTCGCGTTCGGCGTGTCCGCGGAGAACATCCGCCTCCAGGTAGACCGGCCCATCCTCCCGGAGCTGCGGGGGGATCAGCAACAGCGTGGGCTGAGACTTGAGCTGGAGCCCTTGCTGTGCGCCGGCTGTGATGGGCAAGGCACACATGACGGCGAACGAGATGCTCTGTAATTTCAGCTTATGCATCGGGAGGGTGCCTGCGGCGGAGTGCTAAAATCGCATAATTCGCCACGCCGCGCAATCGCCTTGGTAACCGTTGCCGACACCCGGTTGGCCGGGCTCGCGAGTTGGCTTGCCACTCGGCTTCCCGGCGTCACGTTTTCGCTCGATGCCGCCTCGGCTGACGCGAGTTTCCGGCGGTATTTTCGCGTCACAGCCGGAGCGTCGTCGTGGATCGCGATGGACGCGCCGCCCGAGCGCGAGGACTGCCGGGCATTCGTGCGCGTGGCTGCGATGCTGCGCGCGGCCGGAGTGAACGCGCCCGAGGTCCTCGCTCAGGACATCGAACGCGGCTTCCTGCTGCTCACCGACCTCGGAAAGACGACCTACCTGGCCGCGCTCAGCGAGGTCACCGCCCCGCGTCTGTTCGGCGATGCGGCCGACTCGCTCATCAAGTGGCAGCTTGCAAGCCGGCCCGGCGTGCTGCCGCCGTACGATGAGGCGCTGCTGCGCCGCGAGTGCGAGCTCTTTCCGGAGTGGTACATCGCCCGTCATCTCGGTCTCGTCCTGAGCGCCGGCGAGCGCGAGACGCTGAGCGTAATGCTGACCCTGATCACCGCGCGTAACCTCGCCCAGCCGGCGGTCTATGTGCACCGGGACTACATGCCACGCAACTTGATGGTCGCTGATCCCAACCCCGGCGTGCTCGATTTCCAGGACGCGGTCCACGGGCCGATCGCGTACGACGTCGTGTCGCTGTTTCGCGACGCTTTCGTAAGCTGGGAGGAGGATCGGGTGCTCGACTGGACGGCGCGCTACTGGGAAAAGGCGCACCGTGCCGGGTTGCCTGTCGCGCGGGACTTCGGGGCGTTCTATCGTGACTTCGAGTGGATGGGATTGCAGCGTCATCTCAAGGTGCTGGGAATCTTCGCGCGCATCCGCTACCGGGACGGCAAATCCGGTTACCTCGAAGACACGCCGCGTTTCGTGCGTTACGCGCGCACGGTGTGCGAGCGCTATCGCGAGCTTGCGCCGCTCGCCGGGCTGTTTGACCGGCTGGAACATTACGAGGGCGGGGAACGGGCCCCTTCCGGCACATCATCGGAGCCTTCCCGTTCCCCCCCGCACCCCCCCGACGCGCGATGAAACCTTTTCGCGAGACACAGCGGGGGCCCCTTCCTGAGAATCCGAGGGGCCTTCCCGTTCCCCCCGCACCCC
>CAZQJF010000289.1:0-2811 GCA_964593735.1 uncultured Streptomycetaceae bacterium
CACGCGCGAAATCCGGTTGGCCGGAAAACCGCCGCACTTCGCGTGCTCTTCTATGATCTTGGGCGAATCGGCGTTGTAGACGCAATACAGCTTGTCGTCCACGACGTAGGAATGCACCCACTGGATCCTGGTTCCCAGCGAGTTGATAACACCGTTCGACTTCTGCGCCACCGCCCGCAGCTGCTCCCGGCTCAGCTTCCCGGCGCCCGGCAACTCACGCTCGATCACGTATTTCGGCATGGTCCACCTCCTCAAGTTAAGTTTTGACATACCGCAGGTATGTAAATACCATACCGCCGGTATGGAAGTCAAGAACGGACGCGCGGCACAGGGCGAGGTGACGCAGAAGGCGCTGCGCGACCAGGCGCGCAAGTTGTTCGCGCAAAAGGGCTATTCGGGCGCCAACACGGGCGAGCTGGTGCGGCGGGCCAAAGTCACCAAGGGCGCCCTCTACCACCACTTCGCGAACAAGCGCGAGCTTTATCTCGCGGTAGTCGAGGATATGGAGCGCGAGCTGGTCGAGCGCATCGAGGCGGCCGGCGCTGCCGCCCGCGATCCCTGGAAGCGGCTGCAGGCGATGTGCCGCGCTTACCTCGAGTCGTGCCGCGACCCCAACCTGACGCGCATCCTGGTGCTCGAGGCGCCGGTGGTGCTGGGCTGGAAGACCTGGTGCAACCTCGAACAGAAGTACGAAGTCGCGGCGTTCGCCCGCTGCCTGGAAAAGGCCGGCGCGGCCGGTTTCAGCCCGGGCGTCCGCCCTGAATCCGTCGAGACTCTCGCACAGGTGATACTCGGGGCGCTTACCACTGGGGCGCGAGTGATTGCCAACGCCGCCGATCCGGGCGCCGCGCGCAAGGATGTGGAGAAAACGATCGAGCGGCTGCTTGCGGGGCTACGCTCTACCTCGGCATGACGGCGCCCCCGGATTGCACGCGGCAGCTGGCAGCGGACTTGGAATTCTGACCCTTACGCCCGCTGACGCCCGCGTGTTGAACGGCGAACCTACCGTCCGTTCGAACACGCGGAGTTAAACCGGCGCGTAGCGTCCGGATTTAAATCATGTTCGCCTTCTGCTGCAAGGTCTTGACGAGCTCCTCCCACAGGCCCTGCGTGGACCTGCGCAGCACGAGGCTGGAGTCTCCGTCGAGGACGTACCAGAAACCCCGCCGGATTTCGGTATCCAGCTCGCCTGGGCGCCACAGCACCAGGCCCGCAAAGAATCTCGCGTGATCGGCTTCGGTCTCGATGATGCGGTCGACGACGTCGCGCTCGTGAGCCAGGTACAGATCGGCTGCGATCTGCATCGAGCGGCTGCCGGGGCTGTCTTTACGCTGCACCAGCGCGAATATGGTTTCGGAGTTGACCGGCCCCCCGAGAAACACGGGCTCCACCACTTTCCGCGACGGCATGTGCTCGGGGAACAGCTTGGCGAGGGTGACGCGCGTCGGCTTGTTCACGATGAACCCGATGTGCTGGTTGTTGCCCATGGGTTTGGCCACCAGGATCGTCGCGCCGTACAGGTTGTCACGCAAAGCAGGTTTGGCAACGAGTATCAGCGGCTCGGCTGCGGCCTCCTGTGCGGCCGCCGGCGGCATCCAACCCGGCATTACGACTCCGATCAGGAACGCTGCCAGATAGGCAAGGCGGCTGTGCGCGTGCATGACGGCAATCTCCCTTGGTACAGCTACTGTTTCGATGCAACAAACGTGCCAGGTCGCGTCAGTTTATACAATACACCGTTTTGCCGGTTGTTCGATGAATTCAGGATAGTTCTTTCGGCATCCGCTTCGTTAGGGAGGCCGTCAATGACGGCCGCCCGTCATTTCTTCGTCACCGGCACTGGCGGGCGGCTTCCACCACCGCGCCGTACAGTCCCACCCGGGGATTGAGGACTACGTGGACCGGCAGGGTCTCGAGCAGCGCACGGTAACGACCCTTGTTCAGAAAGGCGCGCATGAACGCACCATCCTGGAGCTTGGCGAGGATCCGGGGTGCTATCCCCCCCGTGATGTAGACGCCGCCATGTGCGAGCGTCGCCAGCGCCATGTCGCCCGCGAACGCGCCGTACGCGTCGACGAAAACTTCGAGCGCGCGCACCGCCAGCGGGTCGCGCTTCGCGATGGCAAACTCGCCGATGACCCCGGCCGCGTCCGGGCGCCGGGCGCAGGCGTCCAACAGCTCCGGGGTGGGCGCTCCCGCCGCGGTTTCCTGCAGAAAACTGAATATGCGGGCCAGGCCCGGCCCGGAAACCACCCGCTCGGCTGAAACGCGCCCGAACAGGCGCCGCAGATAGATAAGAAGCTGGTCCTGCACTTCGTCGAGCGGCGCAAAATCGGCGTGCCCCGCTTCGGATGCATGCGCCACGTAGCGGTCCACCTGCCACGTCAGCCACCCGGCACCCAGCCCGGTGCCTGCGCCGATGACGAGCCGGACGCTGCGCTCGCGCAGGCGGCCGGCCTGCAGGCTCGTGATGTCCGCCGGCGACAGGCAAGACACGCCGAGCCCGGCCGCGGCGAAGTCGTTGATCAATGCCACGGACGGCAACCCGAGCCGCGCCGCGACCGCCCCCGCTTCGATGCGCCACCCAAGGTTGGTGAGCGTGGTGCTGTCGCCGGCTACCGGCCCTGCGACCGAAAAGCATGCGGCGCGGATGTCGCGCGCATGCGCTGCCGCCTCCGGGCGCGCCAGGAAATCCTCGAGCAGCGATTCGAGCGCGTTGAAGTCACGGCTCGCGTAGAGGCGCTGCGTCACGATGACCGGCAAGGGCCCTCGCGCGTCCGCCACCGCCACCAGGGTCTTGGTTCCACCGAC